>CAZMXX010000271.1:0-5776 GCA_964570315.1 uncultured Anaerolineaceae bacterium
TTTGCTGGCATAGTATAGACAAGATTGAAAAACATACAACATTGATTGTTGAAAGGAGCAAAAAAATGAAAAAGTGGTTTATTGCAATTGGTATGGTTTTAGTGTTGAGCTTGGGGGTGGTTGGTGTGACGCTGGCGCAGGGACCCGATTCCCCATTGGGACAGCGGCTCGGACAGCGTGCGCCGCATCCTAAAGCGAATTTCATCGAACCGGTGGCAGACCTGCTGGGGATGTCGGTGGATGATTTACGGGCAGAACTGAAATCCGGCAAAACGCTGGAAGAGGTGGTGACCGAAAAGGGCTTCACGATGGCAGATGTGGCGAATGTAGTCTACGATGCGGCGATTGAGCAACTGAATCAGGCGGTAGCCGACGGGAAAATCACTCAAGGGCAAGCCGACCAAATTCAGCAAAATTTGCAGGAACGCCGCGATGCCTGCATCAATGATGGCGAATGCCAGCCGCCGCGCGGTCGAGCGCCCCGTAGGGGTCTCAGCCCGCAAAAAGTGTTTGCGCAGACCTTTGAAATGGGCTTGAATGTATCCGATACGCTGAACATGGATCCCCGTGATTTCCTGCAATCGCTGCGGGATGGGGCGACGCTGGAAGATTTGGCGACCCAACAGGGCGTGACGATGGACGATATTGCCGACGCGATTGTTGCCCCGTTGCAGGAAAAACTCGAGCAGGCATTGGCGGATGGCAAAATCACACAGGAACAGGCGGATAAAGCCCAGCAACGCCTCGACACCTTCCGCGAAAATTGCGCCACCAATGGCAAATGCATGCCGAACTTCGGGCAGAATGGGCGCGGACAACGCCCGCATCGGAGTGGCGCACAGGGGCAGCCCCCACGCCCCCAAAACCAGTCATTCGCACCGCAAGGCGGGTTTGATGGCGCACCCTTCGCGCCGGATGCTCCCGCACTGAACTAAAATCGGCGGGGTGGACTGTGAAAAAAAAGAGCGGCTTATGCCGCTCTTTTTGGTTTATGCGTGGGGAGCAAAATGTGGAAAGTGCTGCCCGGATGCTTCTCCGGGTCGTAGCCGTCGCTTTCAACCCAAATTCGCCCGTTGTGAGCCTGCACAATCCCTTTGGCGATGGTCAACCCCAACCCGGGACCGCCGCCCATGAATTTCGATTCGCCGGAACTGTGCAGGCTGGTATCTTCGGCGGTGTAGAATTTTTCAAAAATCAGGGCTTGTTCCTCTTTATTAATGCCCACGCCCGTATCGGCGATGGCGACTTCAACGAATTTGTTTTGGGTCTCCGGCTGGCTTTCATCGAAATGGACAAATGCGCTGACCGTAATTGTGCCCAAATCGGGCGTGTATTTGATGGCATTGCCCATGATGCGGGCGAAAACCTGTTGCAGTTGGGTGTCGTCCCCCACAATGAGCGGCAATTCATCGGGGATGTTCACCTGCACGGTCAAACGCCGCTCGGTGAGGGTGGGTTGCAGGCGTTCCAGCATGGGCATAATCACGGTGCGCACGGAAAGTGGCATGTAGACCAAATCGATGCTCGCCAGCTCCACCCGTGCGATGCTGATCATATCGTCGGTGATGCGGTTGAGCCGCTCCACGCCGGTTTTCAGTCCGGACAGAATTTCGCCCACCATTTCATTGTCCGAGCCGACCAGTTGCTGCAACATATCGGCGTATGCGGTGATGGTGGTGAGCGGGGTGCGCAATTCATGCGCCGCAACGTGGATGAAATCGGTTTTCGCTTCATCCAGCCGCTGCAATCGCTCGTGCACGGCGGTCAGCTCGGTGTGGGCGGCTTGCAATTCGGTGAGCTTCCGCTCCAGCTCTTCAACCAGCGCGGCGCTGTGCTCGCGCAGAAAATGCGCTTCCCGCGATTCGGGCTGGTTGCTGCGCGGCTTGCCGATGTGCGCGGAAACTTCATCCAGCAGTTGGTTGACGCTGAACGGCTTGCTGATATACCCGTCGCACCCGATGGTGCGCGCGCGGTCGGGGTCATCGGAGATGTTGCGGGCGGTGATGGCGATGATGGGTACGGATGCCAGCGGCGGGTGGTTGCGCAGGCGGGTGACGACGCTGAAGCCGTCCAAGTCGGGCAGGTTGATGTCCATCAAAATCAAATCCGGCTGAATGGCAATCGCCTTTTGGATGCCTTCCAGCCCGTTCACGGCATCAACCACCGTATAGCCGCGACTTTCCAAAATACGCCGCACCAGTTCGCGGTTGTTCTTCAAATCTTCCACATGTAAAATCGTGTAACCTTCTGCCACGTCGCCGTCCGTTGTCCACGTTGATTGATACCGCTACAATTGCATCAGCTATTTTACCTGCAATTTCATGTTTTGGCGAATGTAAAATATTCCGCGGGGTACTTTGGCAAACGGGGTGAAGGTGGTAAAATTTCCGGTATTGATATTAATACCACTCAAGAGGAACTCGATGACCCAACTATATGGTTTTGAATTAATTGAAACGCGTGAGATACCTGAATTAAACACCCGTGCCCGGCTTTTTCGGCACCAAAAAACCGGCACGGAATTGCTTTCGCTGGAAAATGACGACGAAAATAAAGTTTTCGGCATCACCTTCCGCACCCCGCCCGCCGATTCCACCGGCATCCCCCACATCATGGAGCACTCGGTGCTGTGCGGCTCGCGGAAATATCCCGTCAAAGAACCGTTTGTGGAATTGATAAAAGGTTCGCTCAAAACCTTTCTCAACGCCTTCACCTACCCCGATAAAACCTGTTATCCCGTTGCCAGCACCAACACCCGCGATTTTTACAATCTGGTGGATGTGTATCTGGACGCGGTATTTTATCCCCGGCTGACGCCGCACATTCTTCAGCAGGAAGGATGGCACTATGAAATGGACGCCCCCAACGCGCCGATACGCTTCAAAGGGGTGGTCTTCAACGAAATGAAAGGGGTGTACTCCTCGCCGGATGATGTGCTGGGCGAATACAGCCAGCAGGTACTCTTCCCCGACAACACCTACGGGCTTGATTCGGGCGGCGACCCCAAACACATCCCCGACCTGACCTATGAACAATTCATCCAATTCCACAAAACGTATTATCATCCCTCCAATGCGCGGGTATATTTTTATGGGGATGATGACCCGGCGGAACGATTGCGCATCGTTGATGAATACCTGCGTGATTTTGAACCGATGGCAGTGGATTCAGAAATTCCCCTGCAAGAAAAATTCTCCGCTCCCAAACGGGTGGAACGCACTTATGCCGCCAACACCGAAGGCGACAACGGCGGCAAAACTATGTTCACCGTGAATTGGCTGCTGCCGGAAACAAAAGACGTGGACACCGCCGTGGCGTTGAGTCTGCTTTCGTACATTTTGGTGGGTACGCCTGCCGCCGCGCTGCGTAAAGCGCTCATCGACTCCGGCTTGGGGGAAGACCTCACCGGCGGGGGGGCGTCCAGCTATGTCCGGCAGATGTTCTTTTCGGTGGGGCTGAAAGGGGTGGCAGATGAAAATGTGGGCGCCGCCGAACAACTCATCTATGATACGCTGGCATCGCTGGCGAAAGAAGGGGTAGATCCCAACATGGTCGAAGCGGGGCTGAACACCTTTGAGTTCCGCCTGCGTGAACAAAACACGGGCAGCTATCCGCGCGGGTTGGCGCTGATGCTTTCCGCGCTGTCGTCATGGTTGTATGACGGCAGTCCCTTTGAGCCGCTGGCGTTTGAGAAACCGCTCGCTACCCTCAAACAGCGGGCGCAAGACCCTGACTTTTTCCCCAAACTCATCCGCGAGCATTTGCTGGAAAATCCGCACCGAGTCACGCTGATTCTCCGCCCCGACCCCGAAAAACAAGCCGCCGATGAAGCGGCAGAACAGGCGCGATTGGCGGATGCACTAGGAAAAATGTCCCAAAAAGACATAGCCCAGGTTGTCGAAAATACAAAAGAACTCAAGAAAATCCAGGAGGCCCCCGACTCGCCGGAAGCGTTGGCGACCATCCCCCATTTGACGCTGGCGGATTTGGACAAAGAAAACAAAACCATCCCCCTGACCGTTGATTCGCTGCGGGGGTGCAAATTGCTGACCCATGACTTGTTCACCAACGGTATCGTTTATTTGGATGTGGGGTTGGATTTGCGCGCCCTGCCTGCCGAGTACCTGCCCTATGTCTCCCTCTTCAGCGATGTGCTGTTGCACATCGGCACGGAGAGCGAAGACTTTGTGAAGCTGTCCCAGCGCATCGGACAGAAGACGGGCGGCATTTGGACTTCGTCGTATATCACCCAACCGTTGGGCATTGACGACCCACAGGCGTGGCTGATTCTGCGCGGCAAAGCGACGATGGAGCACGCCGATGATTTGCTGGCAATTCTGCGCGATGTGCTGTTGACGGTGAAATTCGACAATCCGGAACGGTTCCGCCAGATGGTGCTGGAAGATAAAGCGGGGCAGGAAGCGGGGTTGATTCCGGGCGGACACGGGGTGGTGAACAGCCGCCTACGGGCGCATTTCACCACCGCCGATTGGGCATCGGAAGTGATGGGCGGCGTGAGCAATCTGTTTTTTGTGCGCCAACTGGTGGATGAAATTGAGCATGATTGGGACGGGGTGCTGCAAAAGCTGGAAACGATGCGCCGTTTGGTGCTGAATCGAAATGCCATGCTCTGCAATGTGACCCTCGATGCGGACAACCGGGCGATATTCCTGCCGAAGCTGGACGCTTTCCTTTCCGAACTCCCCGCCGCGCCCGTTGCGCCGGCGACATGGCGGCGGGCGGAACTCCCCGCGGTGGAAGGGTTGACCATCCCCGCAAAGGTGAATTATGTTGCCAAAGGCGCAAATTTATACGAACTGGGCTATCAATATCACGGCTCAATTTCGGTGATTACCAATTATCTGCGCGCCACATGGCTGTGGGAGCGCGTCCGCGTGCAGGGGGGGGCGTATGGCGGTTTCAGCTCGTTCAGCCGCCAAACGGGCGTTTTCTCTTTCCTCTCATACCGCGACCCCAATTTGCTGCCGACGCTTGAGGTGTATGACCGCACCGCCGATTTTCTGCGCAATCTCGACTTGAGCCAATCCGAGCTGACCAAATCCATCATCGGCGCGATTGGCGCGATGGACGCCTATCAGTTGCCCGATGCCAAAGGGTACACCTCGATGGCGCGTTATCTGAGCGGGTACACGGATGAAATGCGCCAAAAAACCCGCGACGAGATTCTTTCGACCACCGCCGCGCATTTCAAATCGTTCGCCGAGGTTTTGGACGCGGTGAACGAGCAGGGACACGTGGTTGTTTTGGGCGCGGAGGACGCCATCGCACAGGCGAATGATGCCCGCGACCAGTGGATGACCGTGCAATCGGTGCTGTAACCGCCGCGTATCCCACATTTATCCCACAAAATTTTGTGGGATACTGTGGGATAATTGTGGGATAAATGCCGGAAATATGTGGTGCAACGTGACGATAATTCGCTATACTGAATTGTGCCATCGGCATCAGGGGAAACGCTGATGTTGATGGCACAAATCTTTTCTCCGGAGAATGTTATGAAACGAGCGTTTGTTTTTCTGCTGATGTTGTCGGTGATGGCGGCGTGTGCCGTGGCCAACCCCCCACCCCCGACCCCCACTTCCTGTTTCTTATACACAATTCCCAGACCCCGGAACAGGAAGAAATAACGTATGAAGAAGTTTGCGTGAAACAAAAAAAAAAGAAGAAAGAAGACAAACAACAAAAGAATAAGATACACAACATCATACAAATACAAAAACATAAAGCACACAGACGCACTAGTGATGACAGAGAT
>CAZMXX010000272.1:0-5729 GCA_964570315.1 uncultured Anaerolineaceae bacterium
GGATGCCCGGATTTGAACCGGGGGCCTCTTCGTCCCGAACGAAGCGCGCTACCGGGCTGCGCCACATCCCGTCGCCTCAAAAGCAAGCAAAATTATAGCACAGTGAGTTTTTTTGGCAAATCATGCCAAGAGACTTTTGAGCGGTTTGGGGCGCATAGTCGAACGCGGGTAGCGCGTTTTCGGCTCTGCGACCCCGTAAAAAACCTTCATCTCATCGTAAATACGGCTCACCCCCGCGCGAATCCGTTTTTCGATGATGGACTTTCGCCCCGGTTTGTAGGGGAACATGTCAATCATCTGGCTGATGACCACCGCCGATTCGGCTTTGGTGCGCCCCTGCTTGTATTGACTGCGCACCCGCGCCCGCATCGTGCGGATGTAACAGCGCATCGGCTCAATCGCCTCAATATTGCACACCGCACCATGTCCGGGCACAATGGCGTTTAATTTTTGTTCCTGCAACCAATCCAATTGTTTCAGCCACTCTTTGCTGTCGCACTGCCCCAATGCCGGATGTTCATCCACCACCACCAAATCTCCGGCAAACAGAATGTTCACATCGGGAATATACAGCCCGCTGGTGGCAGGCGTATGTCCGCCCAAATACATAAAATGCAGCTTCCGCCCCCCTTTGGTCATCAACATGTAGCCGGTGAAAGTGAGTTCCGGCTTGACGATGACCGTTTCGGAAAACTGCTTTTGAATGTCCGTTTGTTTTTTGTATAAATTTTTGGTGCGTTCAATGAAAGTATCTTTGTAGCCCGCCATCTCTTTCCACGCATATTCATGCGCCAGCACGGGGGCATCAAAATATTGATTCCCCAGAATGTGCGCGCGATGATGGTCAGTATTGAACACGTACAGCACGCGGTCTGTCTTTTCGGCAACCCGAGCCGCCCACTCTTTCGCCTCTTCGGGGATGATGGGGGTGTCCACCACAATTGCGCCCTCATCGGTTTCAATCAAGCCGCAATTGGCGCCTTCATATTCAAAACTAACATATACTCCACGAGCGATTTCTTCCATGCTATACCCTCTACTGCTGTGTTTTTAACTCATTCAAAATGTTGGTGGCGTTGGTGGTGGCAATGGGGTCAGAGCCGTCATCCAATTCCAAAAAGGTTTCAAACGCCTTGATGGCATCTTCCGTGTTGCCCGAAGCCCGATTGACCACCCCCAACCCGTAATAGGGCGCGGCTAAATTAGGGTTCAATTCAATGGCGCGGTTGATTTTTTCGGTGGCAAGCACCAATTTTTCTTGATTGATGCTACTATTGGTTGCCAGCGCTTCCTGCACATAAATTGCCCCTAAATTGTAAATGATGTCTGCATCATTGGGGGCGAGTTCAATCGCCTTCAGATAAGATTCTTCCGCCAAATCGAGCTTCTGTTGGGCGTAATAGACCGCGCCCAAATTGGCGTAGGCGGCAACATATTTCGGATTGAGCGCCACCGCCTGTTTGAACGCAGTCACCGCGTTGTCCAAATCACCCGCTTTATAATAGTTGTTCCCGCGCTGAAAATAGCCTTCCGGCGAATCGTCCGTCGCCGGAGTGCTCACTTCCGCGGGGGGCGTCTCAGCAGATGGTACGGGCTGCGATTTGTCGCCCAACAGTTGCCAGCCCAACCCAACCACAACAGCCAGGGCGACAACACCCAGAACGATGCGCCAGCCCATCGAAATGGGGTTTGCGGATTGCGGGGTATCGGGAACAGAATTTTGTTCGGTCACGGTAAACTCCTCCGAATGCTAAAATTGCGGTGAGAGAATAACTGTTTGCGTATCTTGCGGTAGATTGCTTTTGCTGATGCGCAATTTGTCCGCCGGTTCAGTGGCGGGCAATCCCATTTCCTTCAGGAATTTTTCCAGCGGTTCCAGGGGGATGGTGATGCCGGGCAACGTATAATGCATGGGAATAATGATGGACGGTTCAATTAAACTCAACGCTTCCGAGGCTTGCGCGGCGGTTAAACTTTTCCCGTTCCCCACCGGCAACAGCAGAATATCCACATTGGAAAAATTTTCCATCTGGCTTTGCGTCGGCACGTGCCGTATATCACCCATGTGGCACACCGTCAAATCGTCCACTTCGATGAAAAACACAATATTGCGCGGGTCTGCCATCTGTTTCGCCTTGTCTGCCGGGGGGTAAATTGCCGAACCGATGACGAACGCGGTGCGGATTTCGTACTCGCCGGGACGGTTCACCACTTTGAAATCCCCGTTCACCAGATGTGTGGCGTTGTGGTGCGGATTGTTGTGGCTGACGGTCACAATATCCGCCGTCAGGTTGGGCGTTGGCAACCCCAAACTCGGCTCAAAGGGGTCGGTGACGATGGTTGTTTCCGCGCATTTTATTTCAAAGCAGGCATGTCCGTGCCAAATAATATCCATAGATGCATCCTGTCCGTAAAACGTAACGATAGGTTTTTAAATCGGCTATTATTTTAGCACAATCAATTTAAAAAGGAAAGTTAACATAAACCGCAGGTTTACGGCGTTATTACCGGTGGAAGGGCGATTGTGGCAGGTCGGCGGCAATGCGCTCAACCGTGGCGCGAATGCTTGGGTTGGCGGTGGTGAGCCGGTAAATCGGCTGGGGAGGGGCGGCATCCATTTCCAACACACCGAGCAATGCCAAATCGCCCACGTTGCGCCGCACAACCTGATAATTTTTGTTCAACTGCCGGGAGAGTTCCAACGCGGTGACGGTGTGGTTGGGATGTGCGCCGAAATAGGTGAGGATGTCCCATTTGATGAGACTGGGAGCATAACGTTCCAAAAAAACAAACAAGGCAACGTCAATATCATGCATCGCGGAAGAGGTGTCTTTCATTTGGGTACGCCTGCGCCTTTTTGTGTTTATGGGTTCACACAATAGCATATCGCCGTGTGCCATACAATAGTACCAGAGTCCCCGACGATTGGCAAGCATACGAAAACCATCGGGACAGGGGTGCATTCATCGCTAAAATTTGCTATACTATCCATAAAACCACCCGGAGAGGAAAATCACACGATGCCTTATCTCAAAGTCAACAACATCAATTTATTTTACGAAAGCACCGGCGAGGGCGCGCCCGTCCTCTTTCTGCACGGTTTGGGTTCCGGCACCCGAGATTGGGAATGGCAAGTGCCTTATTTCGCCCGGTTTTATCGCGTCATCACCGTTGATGCTCGCGGACACGGGCAATCGGACAAACCCGCCGAACCCTACAGCGTTCCCCTTTTCGCCGCCGACATCGTCGCCTTCATTCGCGCGCTGAATGTCGCGCCGGTGCATCTGGTCGGCATATCCATGGGCGGGATGATTGCCCTGCAAATCGGCGCCGACGCGCCCGAACTGCTCAAATCAATGGTGGTGGTGAACAGCAATCCGGCGTTGCGCATTCAAACCCCGAAAGAAAAACTGATGCTGTGGCAGCGGCTGTTGATTGTGCAGGTGCTGGGCATGCGTCGCATGGGCGTTTTTCTGGGCAAGCGGTTGTTCCCGCAGCCGGAACAGGCTGACCTGCGACAAATTTTCGCCGACCGTTGGGCGGAGAATGACAAACGCGCCTACTTGAATGCGCTGCGAGGGTTGGTCAATTGGGACGTGACCGACCGCCTGCCGCAAATCACCTGCCCGGTGCTGGTCGTCGCCGCCGAGAACGATTACACCCCGCTCGCCGAAAAACGGGCGTACACCGCGAAATTACCCCGCGCCGAATTGGTCGTCGTGCCGGAAGCCCACCACGCCACGCCCGCGGAAAAGCCGGATGCTTTCAACGAAATTGTCCATGCGTTTCTGAAACAACACCCGTAGAGTCTATCCGAAAAAACTGTGACGTGTCTCAAATCACGAATGAAACGAATGGACGAATATCACAAATTTTCATTGATTATTTGAGTTATTCGAGCATTTGTGATATTCGTGATTTTCCCTCAAACGCACGATGATTTTACGGATAGACACTTAATCCGGTTTTATCGTCCCGTCAAATTGTAACCTTTTGGCAGTATGTGCGTCTAAACAGCACACATTCCAAAAGGAGTTTTTTATGCGTTTCCCCCCCAAAACAACATGGACAGCTTTCGGGCTGTTGCTCATTTTCTCGCTGGTGCCGGCGGCATGCGGCTCGTCGCCCGCCACACCGGCAGCCGCCGCGCCGACGGCTGAACCCACGGCAACCATCGCCCCCGCGCCCACCGAAGCGGCGGTAATGGCGCAATCTTCATCCCCCGCCGATGCCCGCATTCGCCCGCTGGAAGAAATCACCGGCGATGCACCGCCCCGGCTGGAGGACATCACCCCCACTGATGCAGTACTGGTTTTCAACTCCGAAATTCCGCTGGCATGCGCCATCGTCTACGGCGAAACAACCGATTACGGCATGTTGACGCTCGACCAGGATATGGCGGGCGGCGCGCACACCGACCATCGTCCGTTGATGGCGAATCTGAAGCCCGACACGGTATACCACTACCGGCTGCAAGGCTCGGCGGAGGATGGCACGATATATATGAGTGATGATATGACCTTCCGCACGCCTCCCGCGCCGGAAAGCACCGAAATCAATCTCGCCTCAATGGAAGCGGGGGCAAAAGTGATTGCGGTGAGCAGCAATTACGGTGGGGCGGCGAACGATGCCACTTGGGGCGCGAACGGCGCGCTCGACGGCAACCGCGCCACGGAATGGTCATCCAATGGGGATGGCGACAATGCGTTCATCGAAATTGCGCTGGCAAAAAAATCGCGCATCAACGCCATTGAGGTGTGGACGCGCTCGATGAGCAACAATACCGCGCAAATTTTCAAATTCACCGTCACCACCGATGGCGGCGAAGTGCTGGGACCCTTTGAGTTGCCCGACGCCGGGAAACCGTATCGGTTTGAGGTGGACGTGGAAGCGTCAACGTTGCGGCTGGACGTGATGGCAAGCAACGGCGGCAACACCGGCTTGGTGGAATTCGCCGCCTACGGCTCGCCGGTGGAGTGAGGCGTGATTTTGAGTACGGGGTGAGTATTCACAAATGATTTTCCCAGAAAGAATAGGGTGGCTCGCGAGCCACCCTTTCTTTCTATCGTGTGTATATTACAAGTGTTCCCAAATATCAACATGCCCTAGTAGTAATATTCTCGGTTCAGCATGTCCAAATTTATCAAAACTTTCTGTCCAGAATTAATAACGATGTTATCATCACGTGAATACACATATCCAAATTTAGTATTCTTGGGGTTTTTGATAGCAAATTGAGCCAGTATATAGTTCATATATGATTTTGGGACTTCCCAAATTATTGCAATTTTCTCTAAATCGTCTGCTTCAACCCACATCTGTTTTACCAACAATTCGTTAATTTGGCGTGACAAAAATCTCCACTCAGTATGTACACGTTCTTTAAATTCTTGAGAAATATTATTTGCGCTGGCTTCATTTTCAATTTTGTAAAAAATTAACCCGACCAAAAATATAATACCACCAACCATTGACAGTAGACTCAAGGCCACCAAAGGTTCTCCAGACGGATCAAGGGATGCAACCCAGAACAAGCTTACTAGAGCAACAATAGCTGGAAACAGTAATGGTGGATTGCGAAAACTGAATACCAAATCATTTATTAAAAATAAACCGAATTTTTCTGAATATTTATCTTCAGGTTGTTGCTTTTCCCAAACAGAATGAAGGTAAGCAAAGTCAACTACTACCGGCTGGAAGCCGGTAGCTTGAAACCGCGACTGGAAGTC
>CAZMXX010000273.1:0-5650 GCA_964570315.1 uncultured Anaerolineaceae bacterium
AGATCATAGGTGGAAAACGGCTTGGGCAGAAACTCAATTGTGCCGGGAATATTCCCGGCGCGCCCGATTAAATCGCGGGTATAGCCGGAAATGAACAAAACCGGCAACTGCGGTTGTTTCTCTCGCAGGGTTTTCGCCAATTGCGGTCCATCCATCTCCGGCATCACCACATCCGTCAACAATATGTCAAACGATTGGGGGTTTTCTTCCAGCAAAGCCAACGCATGTTTGCCATTCTCCGCCACCAGCAGCGTGTACCCCAATGTGCGCAGGGCGTCGGCGGTGAATACCCGCACGGCGGGGTCATCTTCCACCAAAAGGATGGTCTCCGTGCCAACGTGCGCCGAAGGGGATGCCTCCATCATTTCTTCTTCCGAAGATGTTTCGGACGCAGTGGTGCGGGGCCACAAAATGCGGATGCGGGTTCCCTGCCCTTTCTCACTTTCAACATAAATATTGCCGTTGTTTTGCTTGACAATGCCATACACCATCGCCATTCCCAATCCGGTGCCGTGTCCCTTCGGCTTGGTGGTGAAAAACGGCTCGAAGATGCGCGCTTTGGTCACTTCATCCATGCCGATGCCGGTATCATACACACACAAACACACGAATTTGCCGATAGAACTGCCGGGATGCAAACGGACAAATGTGTCATCAATGTTTGTGATGCAGGTGTTGACGGTGATTTTTTTGATGACGGCATCATCGTATTCCCGAATAGCGTCGCGGGCATTGACCACCAGATTCACCAAAACTTGTTCGAGCTGAGTGGGGTCGGCGTTGATGGGGGGCAGCGCGGGTCTGAGCGAAAAATCAAGCACAATATCTTCCGGAATCAGCGAGCGCAACATTTCCGCCGTGTGCCGGATGTGCCGGTTGAGGTCAATTTGTTTGGGGCGGTAAATTTGGCGGCGGCTGAATGCCAGCAATTGCCCGGTGAGCTTCGCCGCGCGTTTGCCCGCCTGCAAAACGCCATCCAGATTTTTTCGCACGGGATGTTCTGCCGGCAATTTCATCAATCCCAATTCCGCTTGCCCGTTGATGGCGGTGAGCAGGTTGTTGAAATCATGCGCCACACCCCCCGCCAGCGTGCCGATGGATTCCATCTTTTGCGCGTGCTGCAATTGCGCCTCGCTCCGTTGCAGCGCTGCTTCCGCCTCATTCCGCTCGGTGATGTCAATCTCGGCGCAGATGCCTTTCAGCACTTTCCCCGCCGCGTTTTTCAGCGGATATTCATTCGCCAGCAGTATGCGTTTGCTGCCATCGGCGCAAATATCTTCAAATTCCAAATCCGATAGCTCTTCGCCCCGGAAAACAGCGGCGATATTTTTTTTGGTGCGTTCAACGTTCTTCGGTTGAACCATCAACTCGAACATCGTTTTGCCGACCGCTTCTTCCGCCGACCACCCGTATATTTTCTCGGCGGTTTTGTTCCATTCCAAAATACGCCCGTCGGGGTCAAATGTCCAGCACACTGCCGGTAAATTATCGAACAACATACGAAACCGCTCTTCGCTGGCTTTTAATGCCTCTTCAGCCTCCTTCTGAGCGGTCACGTCATCATAAACGGCAACAATTTCACCGGATGGTAATTTGTACACATAATTTTCCCGCCACCCGATACGGTCATCCTGATAAAACGAGAGTGAATATTTTTCCGGCTGTCCGGTGCGGTATACCCGGCGAAATACTTCAATCAAGCCCGACCTCGCGACCCCGGGGAAGGCGTGCGTCACCCGTTCCCCGATGATGTCGTCCCGATTGACCTGTTCAATCCGCTCTCCGGCGCGATTGAAATCCTTGAACACGAAATCGCGTCCGTCATCCACCGCCGCAAAGAATGCCACCCCGTTATTAATCATTTCAAACAGAGAGCGGAATCGTTCTTCGCTCTCCTGCAGGGCTTGTTCCGCCGCTTTTTCCGCGCTGATGTCATCATAAATGGCGATGATTTCCCCGGTGGGGAGTTTGTACACATGATTTTCCCGCCACCGCAAGCGCAAATCATCTCCGTAATAAACCAATGAAAACGATTCCGGCTCTCCGGTTCGCCACACCCGTTGAAAAACTTTCAAGAGTCCGTATTGTTCGGCTTCGGGGAATGCATCCGTGACGAGTTTGCCGATGATGTCCGCCCGTTTCACGTTGCCTATTTTTTCACCGGCGCGGTTAAAATCAGCGATGATAAAATCGCGCCCGTCGTCTACTACCTCATAGACCGCCACCCCGCTGCTCATATTTTCAAACAATTGATGGTAGCGTTCTTTTGTGGTTTGCAAGGCGTGATGAACTTGCGCGTTTTTCAGCGCAATGGCGGCATAACGGGCAAAGGTTTCCGCCAAAAACAAATCGGTTGAAGTGAATGGCGTCCCGTCCCGCTCTAACGACATCGCCCCCATCACCGTGTCATCCACAACCAAAGGGACACTGACCAAACATTCATCGCCAAAATCTGTGCCGGGGATGACCTGATACCGTTCATACTGTGCCGCATTGTTGAAAATCATACCCCGTTTGTTCTCCACCACCAGCCCGGTCAAACTGCGGGAGACGCTGATGGGCGTTGCCATAATATTCTCGTAGTTGTCGGGTTCAACCACCACCGTCGGGGTGAGCGTTTCGCCGTCATCTTCCAGCAGGTAGATGGCGCATCCTTTGGTTTTCACCAGTTTTACCGCACCATTTGCAATGCGCCGCAAAACCTCCGACACATCCAAACTTTCGGTCAAATAGCGGGCAATATCCACCAGCATTTCAAGCTGTTGTATGGTGATGTCTGAATGCGAAGAAGTTGTTTTCTCGTCCATAAACCTCCCTTCATTTATGTTTGGCAAACCACGCTTACAGGCATTATAGCATAGCCTATTGTAAAAATCACTTCCATCCAACATCCATCTAATATAAGGTTAACACAATTCTAACTGAGTTTTGGTACACTAACCATGCATCTTGGATGGCAACACGGACATATATCCAAAATTTTAAATTTACAATCAAGAGGTTTCTTATGAATCTGAATAAATATACCGAAAAATCACAAGAGGCGATTTTAATCGCCCAAAAACTGGCGGAGGATTTCAGCGCGAGCGAAATCCTGCCCGAACATCTGCTGCTGGCGCTGTTGCAGCAGGAGGGCGGCATCGTGCCGCAACTCGCCCGCCGACTGGGCATCAACCCGGAAAGCTGGGCGGCAAGCCTGCACACCGAGCTTTCCGGACGCGCCAAAGTGTACGGCGGCAGTCAACCCGGCGTGGGACAGGCGTTGCACACCGTGCTCCGCATGGCGGAAGACACCGCCGCGAAAATGAAAGATGAATACGTCAGCGTCGAGCATCTCTTTTTGGCGTTGTCGGCGACGCTCAAAGATTTCCCCGTTGACCACAACGCAATTTTGCAGGCGTTGGCACAGGTGCGCGGCAGTCAGCGCGTGACCAGCCAAAATCCCGAAACAACTTACGACGCGCTGACAAAATACGGGCGCGACCTGACCGAACTGGCGCGCAAAGGCAAAATCGACCCCGTCATCGGGCGCGATGAAGAAATTCGGCGGGTGGTGCAGGTGCTCAGCCGGCGCACCAAAAACAACCCGGTGCTCATCGGCGAGCCGGGGGTGGGCAAAACCGCCATCGTCGAAGGGCTGGCGCAGCGCATTGTGCGCGGCGACGTGCCGGAAGGGCTGAAAAACAAAACCCTCTTCGCGCTGGATATGGGTTCGCTGATTGCGGGCGCAAAATTCCGCGGCGAATTTGAGGAACGGCTCAAAGCGGTGCTGAAAGAAATTTCCGAAAGCGACGGGCAAATCATTCTGTTCATCGACGAATTGCACACCGTCGTCGGTGCGGGCGCGGCAGAGGGGGCGATGGATGCGGGCAACATGCTCAAGCCGATGTTGGCGCGGGGCGAACTGCACACCATCGGCGCCACCACGCTCGACGAATACCGCAAATATGTGGAAAAAGATGCCGCGCTGGAACGCCGTTTCCAGCCGGTGCTGGTGGATGAACCCTCGGTGGAGGATACGGTCAGCATTTTGCGCGGGCTGAAAGAAAAATATGAAGTCCATCATGGGGTGCGCATTCAGGATGGCGCGGTCATCGCCGCCGCCACGATGAGCCATCGCTACATCAGTGACCGCTTTTTGCCCGACAAGGCGATTGACCTGATTGACGAAGCCGCCAGCCGCCTGCGCACGGAAATTGACAGCAAACCGACCGAGTTGGACAAGATTGACCGTGCCATCATGCAATTGGAAATTGAGCGTGAGGCGTTGAAAAAAGAAAAAGATGCCGCCAGCAAAGAGCGGTTATCGAAATTGGAAAAAGAGCTGGCGGATTTGAAGGAGCAGTCGAAGGAACTGACGGCGCGCTGGCAGAACGAAAAAGAGGCGATTCAGTCGCTGCGGCAGACGAAAGAGCAGATTGATGCCACCCGCATCGAAATTGAACGCGCCGAGCGGCATCAGGATTTGGAAACTGCCGCCCGCCTGCGCTACGGCACACTGCGCGAGTTGGAAGAGAAACTCGCCGCGCAAGAGGCACATCTGCACGAAATGCAAACCGGCGGCTCGCTGCTGAAAGAGGAAGTGGACGCGGAAGACATCGCCGATATTGTTTCGCGCTGGACGGGCATTCCGGTGAGCAAGTTACTGGAAGGCGAAAAAGAGAAACTGCTGAAGATGGAAGACCGTCTGCACCGCCGAGTGGTGGGGCAGGATGAAGCCATCCGCGCGGTGGCGAACGCGGTGCGCCGCACCCGCGCCGGGTTGAACGACCCCAACCGTCCCATCGGCTCGTTCATCTTTTTGGGTCCGACGGGCGTGGGGAAAACGGAACTCGCCCGCGCACTGGCGGAATTCCTCTTCGATGATGAACAAGCGATGATTCGTATTGATATGAGCGAGTATCAGGAACGCCATACCGTCAGCCGGTTGGTCGGCGCACCGCCCGGCTATGTGGGCTACGATGAAGGCGGGCAATTGACCGAAGCCGTGCGCCGCAAACCGTACAGCGTGGTGCTGTTCGATGAAATTGAAAAGGCGCACCCGGAAGTGTTCAACGTGCTGCTGCAACTGCTGGACGATGGTCGGCTGACCGACAGCCACGGGCGCACGGTGAGCTTCAAAAATGTGGTGGTTATCATGACCAGCAACATCGGCAGCCACCTCATTCAGGAACTGGGCGCAGAATCGGCGAAAGAGCAAGTGCTTTCGGCGCTGCATCAGCAATTCCGCCCCGAATTTCTGAACCGGATTGACGAAATCATCGTCTTCCACAACTTGAGCAAAGAAGATTTGCGCCGCATTGTGGATATTCAACTGGAACATCTGCGCGGGTTGCTGGCAGAACGCAACATCACCCTGGAACTGACCGATGCCGCGAAAAACTTCCTAGCAGATGTCGGCTTCGACCCGACCTTCGGCGCACGCCCGTTGAAACGTGCCATCCAGCGCTACCTGCAAGACCCGCTGGCGATGAAGATTCTCTCCGGCGAGTTTATGGACGGCGACACCATCCGCGTGAACGCCAACGGCGACGGGCTGACCTTCGACGTGGATATTCCGGTCGTCGAAGGGGAAGTGGTGGCGTAAAACCGGTGGAGTGACGCACTCTCCCCGCTAAAGCGGGGGAGCTTCTGAAACTACGCTTTCCCC
>CAZMXX010000274.1:0-5587 GCA_964570315.1 uncultured Anaerolineaceae bacterium
TTATTCTGTTAATATTCAAGACGCCGCTTGACTTTTAACACGGTATCTCAGGTTAAAACAGAATTAAACCCGCATAAAAACAATTCACCTCTATATGAAAAACACCCTCGGAACACTTACAGAACATTGCCGTGATACACTATCCCATAACGCAATGTGTCACAGATGGAATCTATACCAACGGAGGTATTTATGATTTCTTTCAGTTTAACGGAAGAACAAAAAATGCTGGTGACGGCTGTTCGCCGCTACGCCGAGCGCGAACTGCGCAAAGCAATGCGAGACGCGGATGAATCGGGGACGTTGCCCGACAATCTGATGAGCGCCGGTTGGGAATTGGGACTCACCCCCAGCAGCATCCCCGAAGCATACGGCGGTTTTGGCGAACATTCTGCGCTCACCGGCGCACTGTACGCCGAGGAATTGGCGTGGGGCGATTTGAGCGCGGCACTGAACCTGCTCGCTCCCAATCTGCTGGTCATCCCCCTGCTGGAATACGGCACCGATTCGCAAAAAGAAAACCTGCTCCCGCAATTCTGCGACATGGAATTCGTGCCCGCCACCGCCGCCCTGCTGGAACCGCACATCACCTTTGACCCCCACAATCTCCGCACCACCGCCGAAAAACAGGGCGACCGCTACCGGCTCAATGGCAAAAAAGTGTACGTCCCCCTCGCCGCCGACGCCACCCATATTCTGGTTTATGCCGATGATGGCGGCTCCACCCAAGCCTTCATCGTCCCCAAAGATACGCCCGGCTTAACCATTGGCGAGCGGGAAAAAAATATGGGCATCAAAGCCTTGCCCACCTACAGTATCACGCTGGAAAACTGTACCATCCCCGCCGAAAACAAACTGGGCGGCGAGGCGGGCATCAACTTCACCCGCCTGCTGAACTTCAGCTACGTGGCGCTGGGCGCAATGGCAGTCGGTATTGCCAAAGCCAGCTACGAATACGCCAAAGAATACGCCAAAGAACGGGAAGCCTTCGGCGAACCGATTGCCAGCCGCCAAGCCATCGCCTTTATGCTGGCAGATATGGCAATTGATATTGATGCCGCCCGCCTCATGGTCTGGGAAGCGGCATGGAAGCTCGACCGGGGGGAAGACGCCACCACCGAAGCCGCACTGGTCAAAAAATTCGCCGATGACATGGTCATGACCGTCACCGATGGCGGCGTGCAAGTGTTGGGCGGTCACGGTTATATCCGCGAACACCCCGTCGAATTGTGGTTCCGCAACGGACGCGGCTTCGCCACCTTCACCGGTATGGCGATGGTGTAGTGTTGGTTTTCAGTATTCAGTTTTCAGTCATCAGTTTTCGGTTTTCTGACAACTGATAACTGACCACGAACAACCGGAGGAACAATGATAGATTTTTCGCTTTCAGATAAAATAAAACAACAAAATATGCAGCTCAAAATGATTGCCGAAGGGCTGATGCGCCCCGTTTCGCGGGAGATGGACGAAAAAGAGCACGAAAAACCGTGGGATTTCATCAACGCCACGTGGCAATTCACCAGCATGCAAACGGCACGCATGCTCCGCAAGTTGGACAAACAGCAAGCCGGTGAAACGGCGAAAAAGAACGGCAAAGCGCCCGCTGAATATTACATGGGGCTGATGTACATGATTGAAATGCTCTCATGGGGCGATGCGGGGATTTATCTCTGCCTGCCGATGTCCGCGCTGGCGGGGTCTGCCATTGAAGCGGTGGGCACGGTTGAACAGAAAAAACGCTTCCTCTCCCGTTTTGCCGAAGGCGAACCGAAATGGGGGGCAATGGCAATCACCGAACCGCACGCCGGTTCGGACACCTCCGCCATCCGCACCACCGCCCGGCTCGACCCCGAAACCAACGAGTGGGTGCTTAATGGCGAGAAAATTTTCGTCACCAGCGGTTTGATGGCGGCGGAAAAGTCGGATGGCATTTTGGTGGTCTGGGCAACCATTGACCCCGGCGCAGGTCGGCGGGGCATCAAAAGTTTTGTGGTGGAAGCAAACACGCCCGGCATGAAAGTCACCAAAGTGGAACACAAGCTCGGCATTCGCGCCAGCGACACCGCCGCAATTGTTTTTGAAGATTGCCGCATCCCCTATGATAACATTTTGGGCGACCCCACCGTCAAAACCACCAACAAAACCAAAGGGTTCAAAGGGGTCATGAAAACCTTCGATGCCTCCCGCCCGTTGGTTGCCGCCAGCGCGCTAGGCATCGCCCGCGCCGCTTTGGAATTCACCAAAGACGCGCTGAAGAAAGAAGGCATCGAAATTCGATACACCGCCCCGCGCCACCGGCTCACCGCCATCGAAAATGATGTGATGGAAATGGAAGCGCAATACAAAGCGGCATGGCTGCTCACCCTGCGCTCGGCGTGGATGATGGATGAAAAGTTGCCCAACACGCTGGAAGCGAGTATGGCAAAAGCCAAAGCCGGGAAAGCGGTCACCTTCATCACCCAGAAAGCGGTTGAACTTTTGGGTACTTTGGGGTACTCCCGCGAATGGCTGGTGGAAAAATGGATGCGCGACGCGAAAATCAACGATATTTTCGAGGGAACCGGGCAAATCAACACCCTCATTGTTGCCCGCCGAATTTTGGGCTACAACCGAACACAGTTAAAATAACCGGGGATTCATCATCATTTGAGTGCAACTTTCACGCCACCGGAGTCGTAGATTAATGTGCATCTTTCCCTTTTTTCACATAGAATCTACAGGAGAAACGTATGTCATTAATCGTTGAAGTGACCGACCTCAGCAAACAATACACCCCCGACCATCCTCCGGCGGTGGACGGCATCTCATTCCACATTCGGGCGGGCGAAATTTTCAGCCTGCTCGGACCGAACGGCGCGGGCAAAACCACCACCATTTCGATGCTCACCGGGCTGGTGAAACCGACCGGCGGCACGGCAATCATCGGCGGGCACAACATCGCCACCGACCCGCTCGCCGCCAAACAAGCCATCGGCATCATCCCGCAGGAAATTGCCCTCTACCCCACCCTCAGCGCGCGCCAAAATCTGCGCTTCTGGGGGGAAATGTACGGGCTTTCCGGCAAACCGTTGAACGCCCGCGTGGACGAAGTGCTGGCGCAAATCGGGCTGACCGACCGCGCCGACGACAAAATCCAAACCTATTCCGGCGGCATGAAACGGCGCGTCAATATCGGCGCAGGGCTGCTGCACAAACCGCGCATCCTGTTCATGGATGAGCCGACCGTGGGCATTGACCCGCAATCTCGCCGCGCCATTCTGGATATGACCAAAGCCCTCAACGCCGAAGGGATGGCGGTGCTGTACACCACCCATTATATGGAAGAGGCGCAGGAACTGAGCCGGCGCATCGGTATTATGGATGGCGGCAAGCTCATCGCGCTGGGCACGCTGGATGAACTGACCAAAATGGTCGGGCAAGCGGATACGGTGATACTGGAAATCAACGAGGGCATCGAAGGGATTGCCCAAACGCTGGCGACCCTGCCCGGCGTGCGGCAGGCGGCGAGGCAAGACGCGCAAATCACCCTGCTGGTGGACGACGCCAACAAACAACTGCCCGACATTATCATCACCGTGACCGCCACCGGCGCGCGCATCGCCAGTATTGAGGTTCAGGAACCGAATCTGGAAGCGGTCTTCCTGCATTTAACCGGCAAAGCCTTGCGAGATTGAGGTGCAATCATGAAAAAAGCATGGCTCATTGCCCGCAAAGATATTCTGATATATTTGTACGATAAATCGGGGTTTGCGTTTCTGATTCTCACTCCATTAATATTAACGCTGATAGCCGGGGCGGCTTTCGGCGGGTCGTCCGATGACAGCGCCAACTTTCAAATCCCCATTGCGGTGGTGAATTATGATACCGGCATCTCCGCCGACGCGCTGAAAACGGACGCCCCGAACATCACCCCGTTGGGGGGGATGGATATGGGCGCGACCATCATCGACGTGCTCACATCGAAAGACCTGCGCGACCTGCTGGCAACCACGGTGGTGACGGATGAAACCGCCGCCAGAGCCGCCATCGACGCGGGAAAAAGCTATGCCGCGCTGGTGATTCTGCCGAAGAATCTCACCCGTGCGGTCATGCTCGGCGAACCGGCGGAAATTGAGGTATACAGCGACCCCGCGCGCGATACCAGCGCCCAAATCGTCAAGGGCATCGTCACCCAAATTGCGCGCCGGATGAGCAGCGGGAACGTACTGTTCAAAGTCACCATCCAAACGCTCATCGAAAGCGGACGCATCACGCCGGACGGCGTGCCCGCCACCGCCCAAACGCTCGCGGCACAAATGCAAGCCGACAACGGCGCAACCACGGACATCATTTCGCTGGACACGCTGGACGCCTCCGGCGAAACTGTGAAATTCGACCCGCTGGCATTTTTCGCCCCCAGTATGGCGATCATCTTTCTGGCATTTGGAACCACGCAGGGCGCGCGCACCATTCTGGAAGAGGAACGCAAAGGGACTTTTGCCCGACTGAACGCCACCTCGACGCCCGGCAGCATGATTCTGTTCGGCAAATTGCTCGGTGTTCTGTTCACCGGCATCATCCAATTCGGCATTTTGCTGATTGCCACCGCCGTACTCTTCGGACTGCGCTGGGGAGACCCGTTGGGGGTGGTGGTGCTGTCCACCGGCGTGATTTTCGCCTTCACCAGCTTGGGGCTGCTGCTGGCGGTCATCGCCAAAGATGAAGCCCAGGCGGGCACCATCGGCACATCAACCGTTTTGGTGCTGATGGTCGTCGGCGGCAATCTCACCCCGGCGGATAATTTTCCCGGCTGGCTGACCACCATCGCCAAAATCACGCCGAATTACTGGAGTATGGAAGGGTTCATCAAGCTAGGGCAAGGGCAATCGCTGGCGAATCTGATGCCGGAACTGCCGGCGCTGGCGCTCATGTCGATAGTGCTGTTTGGCGCGGGGATGCTGCTGTACCGCCGTCGGGCGCAGGTTTAGGAGGGCATCATGCGAAAAATATGGATCATTGCCCTCACCTATGTTCGGCTGGCGTTCACCACCCCCATCACGCTGGTGATGGCATTCATCATGCCGATAATCTTCACCGCCGTGCTGGGCGCGGCGTTTTCCGGCAACCCCAACGCCGATACTCGCGTGCCGGTTCTGGCGGTTAATGAGGATGGCGGCGCAATGGCGACGGTCATCCTGCGCCGCCTGCAGGATTCGGATGTGGTGCGGCTCGTTTCGGGCGACGAATTGCCCGCCACCCGCGCCGAGGCGCTCGCCGCGATTAAAACGTACCGGCGGGTGCTGGTGCTGCCCGCCAGGTTGAGCGAATCCGCTCTCGCCGGCGAACCCGTCGCCGCCGAATTTCTGGTAGACCTCAACAATCTGCGCACCGATGCCGCCCGGCAGGAAATTCTGGCAATTCTGACGGATTTGAACGGCGCGCTCAGCGTGGCGCAAACCGCCACCGCGCAGGCGGAAGCCATCCGGGCATTCCCTTCGGCAGATGAAAAAGCCGCCTTTTTCCAAAATGCGCTGGCGCAGGCAGAGACGGCACTGGCAACCCCGCCGGTGACGGTTCGGGCAGAAACGGCGACTCAACTGCCCACGCC
>CAZMXX010000275.1:0-5578 GCA_964570315.1 uncultured Anaerolineaceae bacterium
GTGGCAAAAAGGGGGTATTTCAATCTGGGAGCAGACTTGGAAAAAATCCGCCCCGTGCCCGCAAATGCGCCGGGCTCTGCCTCGAATTAAAATTCGCCCTAAAACCGGAACACCCCCGTGGCAAAAAAAACAGGAGGCAGGGGGCTGCCTCCTGAAATTCTTTGCGCCTCTGCGGCTTTGCGCGAGAGGCTCCTTTTTATCCGTCAATCAAGCCGATACGACGGCTTTTTTCGCGGCGCGGGCGCGCTGTTCGTGGTTCAAATTCCGTTTGCGCATCCGCAGCGATTTGGGAGTCACTTCCAGCAGTTCATCCGTCTCCAGATACTCAATCGATTCATCCAGCGACATAATGCGCGGCGGGGTCAATCCCACCGTAATATCGGAAAACGATTTGCGGACGTTGGTCAGATGTTTGGCTTTGCAGACATTCACCACCATCTCTTCCCCCCGCTGGCTCTGCCCCACAATCTGACCGCCATACACTTTATCGCCGGGGCTGACAAACAGAATGCCGCGCTGCTGCAAATTGGTGAGCGCATACGCCGTGACCGTTCCCTGCTCCAGCGCCACCATCGAGCCGCGCGTGCGCGTGCCAATCTCCCCCTGAAAGGGCTGGTAGCCGTGGAAGAGGGTATGCACAATCCCCGTGCCGCGCGTCGCCACCAAAAATGGCTGGCGGAAGCCGAGCATGCCCCGGGTGGGCACGAGATATTCGGCATAAACCATACCGTCATCCCCATAGGTCAAATCGAGCATTTGCCCGCGCCGTTGCCCCATCATTTCCGTCACCGTGCCGACATATTCGCCCGACACTTCCAGAAAAACGTGTTCAATCGGTTCTTCTCTGCCGGATGGGGTTTCCCGGTAAATCACCTCCGGGGGACTGACCGCAAATTCATACCCTTCGCGGCGCATAGTTTCGATGAGGATTGCCAGATGCAACTCCCCACGCCCGGAGACGACGAAACTTTCGGCGGTGGCGGTTTCTTCCACCCGCAACGCCACATTATTTTCCAACTCCCGCCACAACCGCTCCCGAATTTGGCGGCTGGTGACGAACTGCCCTTCCGTGCCCGCAAACGGGCTATCGTTCACGCTGAAGGTCATGCGCACCGTCGGCTCTTCCACGGTGATGGGCGGCAGCGGACGCGGGTCGGCGGGGTCGGCGATGGTGTCGCCGATGCCGATGTCCGGGATGCCGGAAAGGGCGACGATGTTGCCCGCATGCACCTCATCGTGCTCCTCCCGCTTCAAATCGCGGAAGATGAACACCTGCCCGATTTTTCCGGGCTTGGTTTTCCCTTCGGTATTGATGTGCACCACCGGCTGCCCGGTTTTGAAAGTCCCGCTGAGCAGCCGCCCGATGGCGATTTTACCGACATAGGTGCTGTATTCCTGATTGGTGATGAGCATACGCGGCGGCGCGTCAGCGTCCACCAGCGGCGCGGGGATGTGTTCCACAATGGTGTCCAAAAGGGGATAGAGATTCGGCGCCAGCGAATCGGGGGTGTACCCCGCCTGCCCGTCGAGGGCGCGGGTGTAAATGACGGGAAAATCGGCTTGCTCGTCCGTCGCGCCCAATTCAATGAACAGGTCGAAGGTGGCGTTCACGGCATAATCGGGGCGGGCGGCAGGGCGGTCGATTTTATTGACCACCACAATCGCTTTGTGCCCCTTTTCCAGCGCCTGCCGCAACACAAACCGGGTTTGCGGCATCGGACCTTCCACCGCGTCCACCAGCAGCAGCACGCCATCAACCATGTTCATCACCCGTTCCACTTCGCCGCCGAAATCGGCGTGTCCGGGGGTGTCCACCAAATTGATGACCGTATCTTTATAGCGCACGCCCGTATTTTTCGACAAAATGGTGATGCCGCGCTCGCGCTCCAAATCGTTTGAATCCATCATGCGATCGGAAACACGTTGGTTTTTTCGGAAGACGTTGGTCTGCCTCAAAATACCATCCACCAAAGTGGTTTTTCCGTGGTCAACATGCGCGATGATGGCAATATTGCGAATATCATTTCTGGGTTGTTGCATACTTATACTTTCCTCTGCCTCTCAAAAAAACAGCCCGCCGAAAGGGACGGGCATCAATGCAGGGAGATTGTACCCCGAAAGGGGTTTTCGAGCAAGATGTCGCTTCCATTTACGCGATGTTTGCGCTCTCACCATAATCATATTAAAATCAGTGGCTGATTGGAGAAACATTCCAACCCCGAAGAAAGATTATCACAGAGGAAACCAGACCATGCCATTGACCAGTGCGGAAATTCGACAAAAATTCTTGGAATATTTTGAAAGACAGGGGCACACCATCGTTGCCAGTTCATCGCTCATTCCAGCAAATGACCCGACCCTGCTGTTCACCAACGCGGGGATGGTTCAATTTAAAGACTCGTTTCTAGGGTTGGAGAAACGCCCCTACAAACGCGCCACCACTTCGCAAAAATGTATGCGCGTGGCGGGCAAACACAACGATTTGGAAAATGTCGGACCCTCGCCGCGCCACCATACTTTTTTTGAAATGCTCGGCAATTTTTCGCTGGGCGATTATTTCAAAAAAGACGCCATCCGCTTTGCCTATGATTTGCTGGTGAACGAATACGGTCTCAGCCCCGACCGGCTGGTGTACACCGTCCACACCGATGACGACGAAGCCTTTGACCTGTGGACGAAAGACATGGGCATTGACGCTTCCCGCGTGTACCGCATGGGCGACAAAACCAACTTCTGGCAGATGGCGGATGTCGGTCCGTGCGGTCCCACCAGCGAAATCCATTACGACTGGGGCGCGGACGCCTGCACTTGCGGCGAGCCGGATTGCTCGGTGCTGCTGGACAACGGGTGCGACCGCTGGCTGGAAATCTGGAATCTGGTTTTCATGCAGTTCAATCAGGATGAAACCGGACACCGCGCCCCCCTGCCTGCCCCCGGCGTGGACACCGGCATGGGGCTGGAGCGCATTGTGTCCATCATCCAAAATAAACGCGCCAATTACGAAACCGACCTCTTCACCCCGATTCTGAAACGCACCCAGACGTTGCTGGGCGACACGGACGCGCAAGCGGCGGAAAAATACGTCGCCTACCGCGTCATCGCCGACCACGGACGCGCCATCACCTTCATGGTGGGCGACGGGGTCATGCCCGGCAACGAAGGGCGCGAATATGTCCTGCGGCTCATCCTGCGTCGCGCCGCGCGGTACGGGCGCATCGCCGGTTTCACCGAACCGTTCCTCGCCAAAATTGCCGAAACGGTCATCGAAGAGATGGGCGGGCATTACACCGAATTGGTGGCGCGGCGGCAATTCATTCTGAATGTGATTCGGCAGGAAGAGGAACGCTTCCTGAAAACCTTCGCGCACGGATTGGACTTGCTGACCGAACTGGTCGAGTCGCTGAAAGCCGAGGGCAAAACCGAAATTCCCGGCGAAGATGTTTTCAAACTGCACGCCACTTTCGGCTTCCCCTTCCATTTAACGCGCGACATCGCCGCCGAAGAATACGGCTTCACGGTGGATGAACTCGGCTTCCAAAAAGCCATGCAGCGGCACAGCGAAATTTCCGGCAGCGGGTCGTTCAAAGCGATTGATGAAAGCACCCTCTCCATTTACGCCAAACTGCTGGAAGATTTGAAAGCGGGCGGCGACGAACCCGCCCAAGACCCGTATCAAAGCACGGAAAGCAAAACCACCGTGCTGGCAATTTTACAGGATAGCAAACAGGTCGAAAGTGTCGGCGAGGGGTTGGAAGTGGAAATGGTGCTGGCGAGCACCCCGTTTTATGTGGAAAGCGGCGGGCAAATCAGCGATACGGGCACAATTAGCGGCGACGGCTGGGAAATGACCGTCACCGATGTGCGGAAACCTGTCTCCGGGCTGGTGGTGCACACCGGGCAAATGACGCGCGGCACGGCTCGCACCGGCGATGCCGCCACCGCACAGGTGGACGCCGCCCGCCGTATGAACATCATGCGGAATCACACCGCCACCCACCTGCTGCAAGCCGCCCTGCAATCCGTGCTGGGCAAACACGTCGCCCAAGCCGGTTCGCTCGTCGCCCCCGACCGTCTGCGCTTCGATTTCAGCCATCCCGACCCGATGACGGCGGAAGAATTGCAGGCGGTGGAGGCAAGAGTCAACGCCGACATCCTCGCCGATTATCCGGTGAACGTGAGCCACCAAAATTACAAAGAAGCGGTCTCATCCGGCGCGATGGCGCTCTTCGGCGAAAAATACGGCGATGTGGTGCGCGTCATCACCATTGACGGCGACGTGAGCCGCGAACTGTGCGGCGGGACGCACGTGCAGCACACCGGGCAAATCGGCGCGTTTCTCATCACCAGCGAAGGGAGTGTCGCCGCCGGGGTGCGCCGCATCGAAGCGGTGACCGGACTCACAGCGATGGCGCACATTCAGGCGCAGCGGGCGGAACTCAGCCGGGTTGCCGCCAAATTGGGCGTCAAACCAACCGAGGTGGCGAGCCGCATTGAATCGCTGCTGACCTATCTGCACGAACACGACAAAGAAATCAAGGCGTTGAAACGCAAGCTCGCCCGCGCCGATTTTGAGCAGCACCTGCAAAAGGTGCAGGATGTGAACGGCATTTCGGTGCTGGCGACGCAGGTCACGGTGGATGATTCGGCGCTGTTGCGGGAAATGGGAGACTGGTTCCGCGACAAGCTCGGCAGCGGGGTGATTGTGCTGGGCACGGTGCTGAATGAAAAACCGAGTCTCATCGCCATTGTGACCGATGATTTGGTGAAAAAGGGATTGCACGCCGGAAAGCTGGTCAAATCCGTGGCGCAGATTGTCGGCGGCGGCGGCGGGGGTCGCCCGAACATGGCGCAGGCGGGCGGCAAAAACGCCGCCAAACTCCCCGACGCGCTGAGGAAAGTGCCATCGCTGGTAGCGGAAATGGTGAAATAGCGGAAAACACACGGGGCGGCTCGGATGAGTCGCCCCGGTTTTGTATCGCCCTAACGGCATGAAACGCACCATTTGCCATAAAACACCGCCCCGAAATGAATTTCCGGGCTGAAAGCCAAAGCCGACTTAAGTCGGCTTGAGCTGTGAGCCTGAACTTTAGTTCAAGGCAACAACACGCGGGGCGGCTCGGATGAGTCGCCCCTACATTACGACACACGCCATTCTTTATGAAAAAATGTTACTTCGACCTAATTATTTGAAGGTTTCTGTGGAAATTTTGCCACTGTTGGAATAGGAGTGCCTATCGCAATCGACTTCGTGGCAATTGGCGTATTGGAAGACGGTAATTCGGTTGAGGTTGCTGTAGGTGTTAAAATGGGAATAGCTGTTGGTGTATTGGCTGGCACTGGAGCAACTAATGTTGATGTCGCGGAAGAAATAACTAACCCTGATGAACAAATAAAGACCGGCAAGAGTACGGATATTAGAATTGCCCCCGCTGAAATTGTGTTTCTGCGCCAATACTCAGTGAATTTTGCAAAGGTCAACCTGCTGCCAGATGTATTTTTTTTAATTGTTGATGGTGACGGTTCTTCTATTTCCTTGAACGAGGCAATCCAATCAATAAGTGTATTTCCATCTACTAAA
>CAZMXX010000276.1:0-5551 GCA_964570315.1 uncultured Anaerolineaceae bacterium
CACGCTCGGAAAACTTATTTTGGAGCGTGAGGGGTATACGGTTTCCGCGGCGTATAGAGGCGTGGACGGTTTGGCAATTTTGGCAGAAAAAAAGGATGAAATCGACCTGATTTTGCTCGATGTGATGTTGCCCGGCATGTACGGCTGGGAGATTCTGGAACGGGTCAAACAAGATGAGACGACCAAACACATCCCCGTCATCATGCTCACCGCGCGGCATTATCTGGAAGATGAGGGTGAAACGGTGAAATATGCCGACCTCTTCAGCGAATATGTGGTGAAGCCGTTTGTGGTGCGGGATTTGCTGGATAAAATCGCCAAAAACTTGGCGCATCCGCAGGAAAAATAATTCAAGTGATGGCATGAAAAACGCCGGCTCGCAACTTGAGCCGGCGTTTTTTTGTTGGCTGTGCGGGCTATTACATCCGCGCGGTGGTGCGGTTTTTGGAAATGGTGGCGCGGTCGCTGTCCACAAAGTATGAGCGGCACGCCTCGTCAATCAGGGCGGGGGTGAGATGGTACGGCTCGCCGGAATACTCGCATAGCGAGACGACGATTTTCAAAATATCGCGCGGATGAACCGCTTGAAGCGGGCGTCCCGTTTTGCGATACCATTCCTGCAAAAAATAGATGAACGATTGTTTATCGAAGGGGACGCCGAGCGCGTCGCACATATCCACAAAAATGCGGAAAAACATCTTTTCATCGGGGCTGAATACGCCCACTTTCATCTGAATGCGCCGCAGGAATGCGTCGTCCACCAGTTGCTCGGGGTCGAGGTTGGTGCTGAAAACAATCAATTGTTTGAACGGCACTTCAAACGTTTGCCCGGTTTGCAGGCGGAACAGGTCAATTTCCGTTTCCAGCGGGACAATCCAACGGTTGAGCAGTTGGGTCGGGCTGACCTGTTGCCTGCCGAAATCGTCAATCAGGAACATGCCGCAATTGGCTTTCATTTGCAGCGGCGCTTCGTAGAATTTGGCAACCGGGTCGTACCGCAAATCAAGACTGTCGAGCGTCAGTTCGCCGCCGACAATCACAAACGGGCGACGATAGAGCCGCCAGCGCGGGTCGATGTTGGGGTTGGGTTCGCTGGGGACTTCGCGGTGAATCAATTTGTCGAACAGTTGGATGATTTGCCCGCCGACGGTGACGGCATGGGGCATCCAGATGGGGTCGCTGCCCGCCACCAGCATCCCGATGGATTGGGCGATGGTGGTTTTGCCGTTGCCGGGGGGTCCGTACAGAAACAGCGATGTACCCGCGTTCACGGCGGGACCGATGCGGCGGTCGAAGTTGTCGGGCAGGATGAGATGGCTCAATGCCTGCTGAACGCGCAACGGGCTGATGGGTTCTTTGCGGGTTTGCTTCAGTATTGATTCGTTGTATTTTTCCAACGGAACGGGGGTGGGTCCAATATACTGCGACCGCTCGAATGCGTCGCGGGCGCGATTTTTCCCTTCATCGGTGATGGCGTACATGTATCCGCGTCGCCCCAATCCGCCTGTTCCGTGCCGCACCTCCACCAAATGTTCCTGTTGAAGGCGCGCCAAGATTTCATCCACTACCCGGAATGGCAGACGGATGAGTTTTTCAATAGCATTGCCGGTAGATTTTCCATAGCTGAAAAAGTAACGCAAAATAATGTCATCTACCAATGCTTGCGGAACATCCAGCGTCTCGAAACTGGTGGGAGGGGTCAGAATCGCTTCTAATCCATTTGAAAGCACGTGAATCTCCTGCAAATTTTATCGAAAATACTTCTCTTTCAATCTTACCCGATTTCGATACTTGTGGCAACAACACCTTTGCGCTATTGAATCCATCGGTGCATGCTCTTTTTGTTTTTTAGCGCATTATTGCGTACAATACAAATGTTCCGTCCCGGTATTTAAAAATCCGTTTTTTTATGGTTTTTGCGTGAAAGCCTGTTGAAGGAGGGTGATCCATGACTGCATCCCAAGAGAAGTATTTAACCATTCGTGAAGCGGCAGAACGGTTGAACGTGAACCCCCGCACTATCAATCGCTGGATACACAAAGGGGAACTGGACGCGGTGAAACTGCCCGGTCGAGCCGGGGGTGAATTCCGAGTCTCGCTTTCGGAGTTGCAGCGCCTGTTGGGAGAAGCCCCGACGGACGATGTCGCCGCGATGCGCTCCGAGCGCAACCGGATGCGCGCCCTGCTGAAGTCAATCTGGGAACAGTGCGGACGCGCCATCTATGTGTCGGGCAGAGGGTATGAAGTATTGCTCGACCCGGAATTGTACAATCAAATTAAAGAGATGGTGGAAGACTAATCGTCGCCGGTTGAACGGTTTTTTCGGCAGCTATGGATTACCGCGCTGTTATTGCGGGATGGCGCGGTTGTTTGCGTGCGGTGTGGGGGCTAGCGATGAACGTGAAATCAAATATTTGGCTGGAAGTGGATGACAAAGTTGTGCTCAGCCTGTGGCGGGTGCAGTTGTTGAAGGCGGTGCAGGAGACCGGCTCGATTTCCCGGGCGGCGGATGTGATGGACATCACCTATCGTCGGGCGTGGGATAAGATTCATCAGTCGGAGGAGCGGCTGGGGGTGAAGCTGGTGGAAACACAAATCGGCGGCGTGGGCGGCGGCGGCGCGAAAATCACTCCGGAAGGGGAGGCGCTCATCGAGAAATATATTGCCCTCATCACCGGGGTGGATACCCTTTTACAGCAGCGATTTGCGGAGTTGTTCCCGTAAATTTTTTTACCCATCGGTGTGCATATATTGCACAACGAAACAATCATCACAGTCGGAGGAGACTCATGAAAATCCGTACCCTTATTTTGGTCACCATATTGTTTGTGTTGACAATGTTTGCGCCCCTTTCTGCGGCGGCGGATGCACCGACGTGCCAATCAACGGTGAATGTGCAATTGAACGATTGGCTATCGAAAATTGCCGAGAAATTTTACGGCAACCCGCTGGCATACCCGGCGATTGTCACCGCCACAAACGCCCAACACGCCGCCGATGCCACCTTCGCGGCGATTGACGACCCGAACATCATCGAGCCGGGCTGGAAATTGTGCATCCCCTCGCCGGACGATGCCGCGCAGATACTCACCGGCGTGACCATTGCTCACCCCACCACCGATGTGGGGCGGCTCATTTTGGCGACCACCACCAGCACCGAAAATTCGGGGTTGCTATCGTTCATTCTGCCCGATTTTGAGCAGAAATACAACGCCGATGTGGATGTGATTGCCGTCGGCACGGGACAGGCGCTCAAGCTGGGGCAACAGGGGGATGCCGATGTGCTGCTGGTGCATGCCCGCTCGAAAGAAGATGCTTTCATTCAAGCCGGGTACGGCGTGAACCGGCAGGATGTGATGTACAATGATTTCGTGATTGTCGGTCCCGCCGACGACCCCGCCGGAATTGCCGGGATGACCGGTGCGGCGGCGGCAGTGGCGAAAATCGCCGAAACGAACAGCCCTTTCATCTCTCGCGGCGATGACAGCGGCACGCACACCAAAGAAAAATCGCTGTGGCTCGCGGCGGGCATCGAACCGGCGGGCGATTGGTACATTTCGGCGGGGCAGGGAATGGGCGCGGTGCTCACCATGGCGAATGAGCAACTGGCGTACACCCTCAGCGACCGCGCCACATACCTTTCGCGCACGCTGGAGGGCACGGATTTGGTGGTGCTGGTGGAAGGCGACCCGAGGCTCTTCAATCCGTATGGCGTGATGGCGGTGAATCCGCTGGTGCATCCCGGTGTGAATTTCGATGGCGCGACTGCGTTCATCAATTGGATAACCGACCCCGAAACGCAGCAATTAATTGCCACCTTTGGCGAAAAAGAATTCGGGCATCTACTCTTCACCCCCGATTCAAAACGCTGGCGCGAGAGCCGGAAATGAAGGTGACGTGATGCGTGATGACTTTGGACTTGAGACTGAAAACTGACAACCGATAACTGAAAACTGACAACTATCCATGACCGACATCATCAACGGTTTCATTCAGGCAATTGAATTAATCTTCCGCGCCGACCCGACCCTTTATCAAATCGTCGTCCGCTCCCTGTCTCTTTCCGGCGTATCATTGTTCATCAGCGCGCTGATTGGCATTCCGCTGGGCGCGTGGATCGGCTTCAAAAAATTCGCCGGGCGCGGACTGGTGACGGTCATTCTGTATACCGGCATGGGGCTGCCGCCGGTGGTGGTTGGGCTGATTGTGTACCTGATGCTCTCGCGCACGGGTCCCTTCGGTGATTTGGGCTGGCTGTTCACCCTCAAAGCGATGATTGTGGCGCAGGTGATCATCTCGTTCCCGCTGGTGGCAGGCTTCACCATGGCGGCGGTGATGGGGCTTGACCCGCAACTGAGCCGGCAAATCCGCGCATTGGGGGCTACCCCGTGGCAAACCGCGCTGACCATGCTCCGCGAAGCGCGCACCGGGGTGATTGTCTCGGTGGTGGCGGGCTTTGGCGCTATCATCTCGGAGGTCGGTTCGGTGATGATGGTCGGCGGCAATATCGCCGGGCGGACGCGGGTGCTCACCACCGCCATTGTGCTGGAAACGCAAAAGGGAAATTTTGATTTGGCGATGGCGCTCGGTATTATTCTGTTGGGATTGACATTCATTGCCAACACCCTGATTTTGTGGATGCAGGAAGGTCGTTTTGTCCGAAAGTAAAATTCTCTATTCCCTGCGGGGGGTGAAAAAAACATACGATCGGCGCACGGTGGTGGACATCCCGGCGCTCGACATTCGACGCGGGGAAATTCTGGCGCTGGTGGGACCGAGCGGCGCGGGCAAAAGCACCCTGCTTCGTCTGCTGAACTTTCTGGAGCCGCCCACCGCCGGGCAAATTTCGCTGGAAGATTTCACGCTGAACGGCGCGTCCCCCCCGCTAGACCTCACCCGGCGAGTGACCACCGTTTTTCAGCGTCCCATCCTGCTCAACCGCTCGGTGATGGAAAATGTGGCGTATGGGTTGCGTCTGCGCGGACAACGACGGGTGCAATCGGCGGTGATGGCGGAACTGGCGCGCGTGGGGCTTTCCGCGTTGGCGTACGCGCACGCGCGTTCGCTCAGCGGGGGGGAGCAGCAACGGGTGGCGCTGGCGCGCGCGCTCGCCATTCGCCCCACGGTGCTGCTGTTGGATGAACCGACCGCCAACCTCGACCCCGGCAACGTGGCGTTGATTGAGGACATCATCCGCACGGTGAATCAAGCGCAGGGGGTGACCATCGTTTTGGTCACCCACAATGTTTTCCAAGCCCGACGGTTGGCGCATCGCACGGCGGTGATGCTCGATGGTTGTATCATCGAAATTGGCGATACCGAAACACTCTTCACCACCCCCGCCGACCCCCGCAGCGGCGCATTTTTGCGCGGCGAAATGGTGTATTGAGGGGGGGGCAGGTTTCACGGGGGTGCGTTTCACTTTTTAGACAACATAATTCTACGGGAAAAAAGGCTGGTAGTGGTTATTTTTGACTGATGAAACAAAATATACCGAAGCCTAAATTTCGCACATTAAGAATCGAATAGACAACCGGAAAGAAGGCTAAAT
>CAZMXX010000277.1:0-5542 GCA_964570315.1 uncultured Anaerolineaceae bacterium
GATACTCAATGGCTTACTTCCACGCCAATTTTACAGAACGCAGTTTACACTAGCTGCGTACCATCTTTATAACGTCCTGGACCAGCAAAAAGATCAATATAAGCTATTTTTTGAGCATGCTGAGGGTAGCGTTTTTGAGTATTGATGATAACTTTTGCCCAAACATCAAAGTATTTCGAGACAATGGTAGTTTTTGCCAATGATTGTTCTTTCTGTTCGTCAAAGAAGTCTCTTTTTTTCATATATGTTTTTCCTTGTTTCATACAAAACAACCATCAAAACATTTTTTGGGTCATTATTTTCATCATATTACCATAATAATTTGCATTTGCAAAAAAAAACAGAACATTAGTACCACAAATAGTCCATTTACGTAACCCAAACAACCCGCACAACCAGCGTTCGGCGGCGGATGTTTTTTTCAAACATACATTTCCCCAATGGTCACTATTTCCGCCGAGACAGCTCGCTGGCGTATTGCCGACCGAGGGTGTCGGCGTGGGCGCGCGCCCATTCGGTGAGGCGGGTTTGCCCGGCGGGGGGCGAATCAACATACAGCAAATCCGCCATCAGCCCCTCAATTTCGGGGCGGGTGATCATCACGTCGCCCACTATTTTGCCGATGAGCCAGCCCGCAAGATAGCCGATACCCGGCGGCACACCGATGATGGGTCGGCGCACGCCGATGATTTCGCCGATGGTGCGCGCCAATTCACGGTAGGTGAAGGTTTCGGGTCCGATGGCGTCAATGATGGTATTTTCCCGGCTCCCCCCCTGTGCCACCGCCAACTGCGCCAAATCATCGACATAAATGGGCTGAAGCCGATAGTTCCCATCCCCAAACACGCCGAACACGGGCAGATGACGCAGCGCCCAGGCGATATTGTTGATGAGAATATCCTCTTTGCCGAACAACACCGTGGGGCGCAAAATGGCATAACTCAACCCCGATTCCGTCAACGCCCGTTCCAGCCGTCCCTTGCCGCTGAAATATTCCAGCGATGATGTTTCATCGGGATTGGTGATGCTGACATGCACCACCCGTTCCACACCGGCGGCTTTTGCCGCGCGGAAAAGGGTGAGTGTGTTTTGCACCGCCTGCTCATGGGTGAAATTTTTGTGATTGAAGCGCACCCAATAGGTGTTCACCAGCACGGAAACGCCGCGCAGAGTTTCCACCAGTTTTTCGGGTTGGTCGAAATTGAAGGGGAAGGCTTGCACCCGCTCGCCGAAGGGGTTGGGGCGATGCAGTGAGTTGGTCAGGGTGATGACCGTTTCGCCCGCATCCAGCAAGCGGCGGGCGATGTATTTGCCTGAATAACCGAACACGCCGGTGACCGCATATTTTTGGGGCATGCTTATTTTTTCTCCCGCAGCAACATCGGACCGAGCCGCCGCCCGCCGAGTAGATGCATGTGCAGATGGTAAACTTCCTGTCCGCCATCTTTGTTGCAATTGATGATGAGCCGGTAGCCGCTCTCGGCGATGCCGCGCTCTTTGGCAATCTGCGCCGCCACCACAAACAGATGTCCCAGCAGGGCTTCATCTTCGGGGGTGACGTCGTTCACGGTGGGGATGGCTTTGTTCGGCACAATGAGGATGTGCGTGGGCGCACGATGGGCAATATCGTGGAAGGCGGTCACCCGGTCATCCTGATAAACGATGTCGGCGGGAATTTCGCCGCGAATAATTTTGGCAAAAATTGTTTCTTCCGGCATATCAACCTCCATATGGGTGTTTTTGGTTTTTTGTTTCAGGTTCAAAGTTGTGAATATACTGCGTCATTCGTCATTCGTCATTCGTCATTCGTCATTCGTCATTGACAGTATTGCCAGTCCGGTGAAAATTAGCAAAACTCCGCCGAGCGATTGGAACGTCAACCGCTCGCCGAGCAGAAACACGCCGAGCAATGCCGCCGTGAACGGCTCCGCCAGCGAGAGGGTCACAGTGGTGGCAACAGGGGTGAGGCGCAGACCGCGCGCAAAAAGCATGTACGACACGCCGGTGGCGATGACGCCCAAATGCAACACCACCAATCCGCCGCGCAGGGTGACAATCCACCCCAAATTTGCGCCGAAAAGGGTGGGCAGCAAAAGTATCGCGCCCAGTGAAAAAACCACCGCCATCACCACATCGGGGGGATGGTCATCTGCCAACACCACCTTGCTGGCGCTGGTGTATCCGGCGTATGCTGCCCCCGCCGCAAGCGACAACACAATACCCCACCCATCAATTTCCGCCGTATCACCGCCCATCACCAGCAAATACGCGCCGATGATTGCCATTGCCGTGGCGAAATACCACACCCGACGCGGACGCTCGCCTTGCACCAGAAAGCCCAACAGCCCCGCCACCACCGGCGCGCTGCCGACGGCGACGATGGTTCCCACGGCAACGCCCGCCCGCGCCACCCCCGCAAAAAAAGTGAGCTGATACGCCGCCACACCGATGCCCGCCAGCAGTGTCGCCCGCACGGGGAAATGGCGCACCGCCGCAAATCCATCGCGGAAGAGCACCCACAGCAGCAACGTTGTGCCGCCCACCAGCAGCCGCATCGTGCCCACCACCGCCGATTGCGCCCCCGCCGGGGCGAGCGCCTGCGATGTGCCGGTGGTTCCCCACAGCACCGCCGCCATCATCACCAGCCAGCGACCACCGTGTTTCAGGTTTCGGGTTTTCGGGTTCAAAGTTTCAAGTTCAAAGTTCAAAGTCGCAAGTCTCGCTTTCACACTTGCTCACTTTCACGCTTTCACATCCGCCACTGTGCCGCCGGTCATCGCCTGCAATTCGGCGGGCGTCAACTTAAACAAGGCGTATGGCGTTCCTGCCGCCGCCCAAATTTCTTCATATTGCAGCAAATCTTCATCCACGAACGTTTCCATTTCGCTCCGATGCCCCAACGGAGGCACACCGCCAATCACAAACCCGGTGTGTTCGCGCACAAAATCGGCATCGGCTTTGCCCAATTTTTCACCCAGCAGTGCCCGCAGCTTTTTTGTATCCGCTCGATTGCGTCCGCTCACCAGCACCAATACCGGGCGGGCGGTCTGCTTTGTTTTGAAAATCAGTGATTTTACAATTTGTCCGACATCGCACCGCACCGCGTGGGCAGCATCCACCGCCGTGCGCGTCGATTCGGCAAGCTCAACCACTTGATTGCCGTACCCTTTTTCGGCTAAAATTTGCTGGAAGCGTTGGGCGCTGGGTCGCAAAAGAGTCATCATTCCCTCCGAATTTAGCTATCACCATTTTCCGAAAGCCGGGTCAGGATTATCGGCGCCGCGCGGGTGATGATGACGGTGTGCTCAAAATGAGCGCTGAGCGCCCCGTCCGCCGTGCTGATAGTCCAGCCATCCGCTTCGGTGAAAATTTTGCCGTTCCCCGCCGATACAATCGGTTCAATGGCAACGACCATACCATTTTTCAATCGTTGGTTGTACCGCCGGTGGTAAAAGTTCGGCACGGTGGGGTCTTCATGGATGGTTTTGCCCACACCGTGCCCGGTCAACTGCGGAATAATGGCGAATCCGCGCCGCCGCACTTCGCGCTCCACCACCCGCCCGACGGCGTTCACCGGCGCACCGGCGCGCGCCACGGTCAACGCTTTCTCCAGTGCGACGCGAGAGGCGGCAATCAACTGTTGCCCCGCATCCGTTTCCGGTGGCACTTGGACGGTGATGGCGGCATCCGCCATAAAGCCGTTGAGTTCCACGGTCACATCAATGGTCAGCAAATCGCCCGCCCGGAGCGGGGTATCAGTCGGCACGCCGTGTACCGTCCCCCCATTCACACTGAGGCAAGTCGCGCCGGGGAAATCGTAGACTAATTTGGGCGCGGACTGCGCCCCGTACCGGCGCATACATGCCTCGCCGATGGCGTCCAGTTCGATGGTGGAAATGCCCGGTTCAACAGCGGCGCGCATCTCGGCGATGGTTTCGGCAACCACCTGCCCCACCGCGCGCAGAGCGGCAATATCTTTTTCATCCGTCGCTATGGTCACAAGTTGTCTCTTTCGTCGTTATGGATTGTACGGATATGATAGCACATCTTTTCAAAATGGAATAGCGGACTATTGTTCCCTCACGTCATAAAACCGGCGCGAAACAAATGGCGCGGCGGCGAGCGCCACCAGTTGCTCATACGCCCTTTGACGGCTGGATAATCCTTTGGTCAACACGCCGATTGCCCCCTGTTTCTGTTTGGTGTTGTGGTCATTCGCCAGCGCGTCAATCGCCGGTCCGAGTTCCCCGTTTTGGCGCAAATGCGCCGCCACCGACGGCGGCAGCAGCATGTTCAACCCGCCGCCGTATCCCATCCAGCCCGTGGTATCGACGATGGCGCACCACGCGCAGGTCATCACCCCCACCGGTGAATCTTTGACACCCCCTTCCAGCCCCACGCCCAAATCGGCATTTGCTGCCGCCAGCGCCACCCGCGCGCGATTCTCCGCTCCCCGCCGGGTTTCATCGTCGCCCCACGGCTGCTCGGACACACCGCTCGGCACGGCAAGCGCCACAAATTCCGCATCGGGATAAACTTGCCGCAGGATTGTTTCCACGGCGGCGCATTTAACGGGGTTCTGCGACCCCACCGCAATTTTGATGGTCATGATTGGTTCCTCTTTCGTTCTATATTTCGCCCCGGCAATTGATTTACGGCACGAAGGACGCTTATCCCCGTCGAAAGGGGGTCGGCCAGCGGGCATGTTGCGCCCGCGTCGAGTGCTTGCGCCAAAAAATTGCGTTCAATTGCCGCGCGATTCTCCATGCCGAAGGACACATTCCGCACCCCGATGGTGACATTCGCGCCGAAGGTTTCCGCCAGCAGGGCGATGGTGCGGAGCGTTTGCGGCACCCGGTTCGGATGCGTTTTCAGCGAGAGCGCCAGCGGGTCGAAGATGACATCGGCGGGGGAAAGCCCTGCCCGCACCGCCCGCCGCAATATTCTTTCGGCGATGCGCAGGGTGTCGTCGGAGGTGGCGGGAATGCCCCCTTCATCCAAGCACAATCCGACCACTGCCGCGCCATGTTCCGCCGCCAACGGCAGCACTGCCGCCAGCGATGCCGTCATCCCATTGACCGAATTGAGCAGCGCCCGCCCGCGATACACTGCCAACGCCGCCGCCAACGCTTTCGGATTCGCCGAATCGAAACAGAGCGGCACATCCACCGCCGACATCACCGCCCGCACCACCTGCGGCAACAGCGACACCTCATTCCCCACCCCGCCCGCGTTCACATCCAGCACGGTCGCGCCCGCCGCCACCTGTGCGCTCGCCTCCCGCCGCACCATCGAAAAATCACCCGCGCGGAGCGCCGCCGCAAATGCCCGCCGCCCGCTGGGATTGATGCGGTCGCCAATGAGCACTGCGGGCAGCGTCCGGCTAAGGTGTACTGTTTTTTTTGCGGATGGCAGGATGGTCACTGCCGCAGGATGGTCTGACATTCGGAATTCACTCGTCGCAAGTCCTAACGTGGACTTGCCGGTGCTAGAATGGCGTTACTATGAATCGTATAGCCGCCTTCCAGCCGATAACAAACTA
>CAZMXX010000278.1:0-5527 GCA_964570315.1 uncultured Anaerolineaceae bacterium
TGCCCGCCGCTTCCTTGAACATCCCGAGGAATTAGCCGCCGCTTTTGCCCGCGCTTGGTTCAAACTTACCCACCGTGATATGGGTCCCAAATCGCGTTATCTCGGGACTGAAGTGCCGGATGCGGAACTGATTTGGCAAGATCCCATTCCAGAGGTGAAGCATGAGTTGATCGACAATGAGGATATCGCCGAGCTGAAAAAGAAAATCCTCGCCTCGGAACTAACCATCTCGGAGCTTGTCTATACCGCTTGGTCATCGGCTTCGACTTTTCGCGGTTCCGACAAACGCGGCGGAGCCAACGGTGCGCGTATCCGTTTGGCTCCCCAGAAAGACTGGGATGTCAACCAGCCGGCACGACTTGCCGGAGTGTTGGAGGTACTCGAAGGCATCCGCTCCGCGTTCAACGAAGCGCAATCCGGAAACAAGCGGGTCTCAATCGCCGACTTGATTGTCCTCGGCGGAGTTGCCGCCGTTGAAGCGGCAGCCAAACGAGCCGGTTTCGATGTCAATGTCCCCTTTGCGCCCGGTCGCACCGATGCCAGTCAGGAACAGACCGATATCGAGTCGTTCGACTACCTCAAACCGGTGGCTGACGGCTTCCGCAATTACCTGACTCCCGATTGCGACCTGCCCGCCGAGCAACTGCTTATTGACCGCGCCCAACTTCTCACCCTTACTGTGCCGGAAATGACCGTCCTCATCGGGGGAATGCGGGTGTTGGGAGCCAATTTTGGCGACGCCTCCCACGGCATTTTCACCGAGCGCACGGGTGTTCTCTCAAATGATTTCTTCGTCAATCTCCTCGATATGGGTGTTGAATGGCGCCCAAGCGCGGACGATTCTCAAATCTACGAAGGGTACGACCGCGCCACCGGCGAGCGAAAATGGAGCGCAACTCGCGTGGATTTGATCTTTGGCGCTAACTCGCAACTACGGGCTCAGGTGGAGTTCTATGCCCAGGACGACAACCGGGAAAGATTTGTTCACGACTTTATAGCGGCATGGAATAAGGTGATGAATCTTGAGCGTTTCGACCTTGCTTGGTCGTGACATATATGTTATTGGTTGTTTCCGGCAGGATGACATGAAAGCAAACTGCTGACAATCGGTTCAGCAACCGATATACCGCCGCCGCTGAATCGATTGTCAGGCGGGTGTCGTGGTGGTTTACTTCTTTCGTTTGGTCAACAAATCCAATACAACAGCCAAAATAAAAACCACCCCTTTGATAACCTGCTGGTAATACGAGGAAATCCCCATCAAGTTCAGTCCATTGGACAAAATGCCGATGATGAACGCTCCGGCGACAGTGCCGCCAATGCCGCCCACGCCTCCAAACAGGCTGGTTCCACCGAGTACCGGTGCGGCAATGGCGTCAAGCTCCCAGCCGGTTGCCGCATTTGGCTGCGCCGACCAGAGCCGAGCCGTTAGCAGGATGCCGCCCAATGCAGCGGTAAATCCGCTAATCATGTAAACCGCCATCAGCACTTTTTGGGGTGAAATTCCGGCTAGGCGCGTTGTTTCTTCATTGCCACCGGTGGCGAAAACATGCAATCCGAAACAGGTATAGCGCAGAATAATTGCTGCGATTATCGCAACAATTATCATGATGATAATGGGTACGGGAATACCTGCAATTTTCCCATTACCCAAGAAGATAAATGTTTCGTCAATGCCGGAGATGGGACGACCGTTGGTGTAGACCAGGGTCAGCCCACGCGCTATCGCCATCATTGCCAAGGTAGCAACAAACGGCGGCATTCCACCGCGGACTATCAGCAATCCATTGATGGCGCCAATGACTACGCCTGCAACTAATGCCAAACTAATCCCCGCAAAAGTTCCCAATCCGCTTTTTGCGGCTAAGCCGGCGGCTAATGCGCCACACAACGCCATAATACTACCCACAGACAGGTCAATACCGGCGGTTAAAATCGTAAATGTCATGCCAATGGCGACAATGGTGATAATGGATGTTTGCAGGGCAATGTTGAGTAGATTGTTGGGTGCCAGAAAATCTTGTGAGCCAAGCGCAAAAAACAGAGCAAGTACCAATAAGATGATTAAGACACTAAAACGGCTTAATAATTGCAATGGGTGAAGTGAACCGGTTTTCATCATTATTTGTCTCCCCGGATTAAGCCACCGGTGGCTGCCAGCATAATTTTGTCTTGAGTGGCTTCATCCCGGTTCAATTCGGCTGTCACACGACCTTCGTGCATGACTAAAATTCGGTCACTGACATTTAATACTTCGGGTAGTTCTGAGGAAATCATTAAAATACCCATACCTTCGGCAGCCAAATCACTCATCAATCTGTGGATTTCAGCCTTAGCGCCAATATCAATTCCCCGCGTCGGCTCATCCAATATCAGTAATCGCGGGTTGAGTGTTAGCCAGCGGGCAATCACGACTTTTTGCTGATTACCACCGGACAGATTGCGAATATGTTGTTTGAGATTGGGTGTACGAACACCAAGTTTTTGGACAAACTCTTGTGCCAGATGATTGGCTTTGCGCAGATTGATGAATCCCCAGGTCGTTATCCGGTTCATTGAGCTGACGTAGATATTGTCTTTCACCGCCATATTCAACAGAACCCCTTGCAGTTTGCGGTCTTCCGGCACAAGTCCGATGCCTAGTTTTATCGCCTTGCCCGGCGAAGTAATTTTCACGGGTTGTCCATCAATCCTGATTTCACCCTTCACCGATCGTCTGATGCCGAAAATGGTTTCTGCCAGCGCGGTGCGCCCGGCGCCAACCAGACCGGCGATACCCAAAATTTCTCCTTTATGCAGTGTCAGATCAACGCTTTTTAACTCTTTACCGTCGCTCAGATTAGTTACCTGCAATATGATCCCTTGTTGTGTGCGATTGATTTTGGGATAAAGCTCGCCCAATTCCCGCCCCACCATCATATTCACCACTTCGGTTTCAGTCAGGTGCGCTGCTTCTTTCGTGCCGACGAATGTTCCGTCTCGCAGAGTGGTGATACGGTCGCTGATTTCAAATACTTCCTCTAGGCGATGAGAAATAAAAATGAGTGAAACCCCTTCTGCTTTCAGAGACCGCATCACCTGAAACAATACATCGGTTTCGCGCTCGGTTAAAGCCGAAGTTGGTTCATCCATTGCAATCAAATCAGCGTTTAAAGATAGCGCTTTGGCAACCTCGACCATTTGCTGTTGGGCAATACTCAGGAAGCGAACTTCCGTGTGAGCATCAACGGTGACATTGAGGCGGTCTAATAACTGTTGAGCATCGATGTACAACTGTTTCCAGTCTATGAATCCCGGAATTTTGGCTCCGGGTTCACGTCCTAAAAAGATATTCTGCCCCACCGTCAGGTGCGGAATCAATGAAAGCTCCTGATGGATCATGCTGATGCCCAAGGCTCTGGCATCACCGGGACCGGTGATGTGTGCCGGTTCATTTTTCCATATGATTTGACCATCATCAGGTAATTGTGCTCCGGTCAAAATATTCATCAGCGTACTTTTCCCGGCGCCATTCTCACCGACCAAAGCATGTATTTCACCCTGCGCCACTTCAAAATCAACATTTTTCAGCGCTTGAACACCGGGGTAGCTTTTGGATATGTGTTCCATTCGCAAGAGCGGCAAAATATCTGTCATGAAGCCTCCTGTCACATCGATGTCGTATCGATGCAAAGGTATGGAGCCGGCAAGCGATTTACAAGTCGCTTGCCGGCGGTAAAAAACTTACTTGACTAAAGCCAGGGGGACGGAGATATATTCGGGGACGGATTCGCCGTTGAGCACTTTCACGGCGGTTTCGACGCCGAGGGCGCCGATTTGGTCGGGTTGTTGTGCGACGGTGGCAGCGAGGTCACCGACTTTGACGGCGGCGACAGCGTCATCCACGGCATCAAACCCGACGAAGGTGATGCCGGTCACACCGGCGGCTTTGGCGGCTTCGATTGCGCCCAAAATCATTTCATCATTGTGCGCAAAGACGGCGGTCACGTCGGGTTGTGCCTGCAGGATATTTTCAAAGACGCTCAGACCTTCCGCGCGGTTGAAGTTGGCGGTTTGTTTGGCGACGATGGTAGCGCCGCTGCAATTGGCGCTCATGTAATCGTTGAAGCCTTGTCCGCGGTCACGGGCGGCAGAGGTTCCGGCGATACCTTCCAGTTCGACCACGTTGCCTTTCCCGCCGATGGCGTTGCACAGGAATTCAGCAGCCATCGCGCCCCCGGCGATGTTATCGGAAGCGATGTGACTGACGACATCGCCACCGGATGCGCCGCGGTCAATAGTGAAGACGGGGATACCGGCTTGGTTGGCTTTTTGGATGGAAGGGACGATGGCGTCGGAGTCGGTGGGGTTGATGAGCAGGGCGTCGACACCTTTTTGGATGAGGTCTTCAATGTTGGTGGCTTCTTTGGCGGGGTCGTCTTGGGCGTCAACCACAATCAGTTTGACCCCGGCTTCCGCAGCGGCGGCTTCCGCACCTTCTTTCAGCGTGACGAAGAAGGGATTGTTGAGGGTGGAGAGCGATATACCTAATGTCAAATCCTGACCATCGCTCGGCGGTGCGGCAGTGGCTTCTGCAGCAGGTTCTGTCGGTGCAACAGTGGGTGCGGTGGTTGGCGTAGCTGTGCCACTGCAAGCCGTAATTACAAACAAAATCGAAATCAACAACATACCTAGAAAAATCTTAAATTTTGACATTTCTTCTCCTTTTTGGAACTCATTAGAATTGAACTATTCAAAGTCGAGCAATTCCTGTTTCAATATTTCTTTCGATACGTATTCTTTAAAATCACCTCCTATTTTCGCAAATCTATTTAGCGTCGAATGAATTTATAAAAAAGAAGGAACAGTGCAATCACCACGCCGGTTACAACCGGTTGGTAGAAGGATGAAACATTCAGCAGATTAAGCCCGTTATTGAGTACGGCAATAACCAGTACGCCCAACAAAGTGCCCCACAGACTGCCCTCACCGCCGGCAAAGCTGGTGCCCCCGACCACTACCGCGGCAATGGCATCAAATTCATACCCCAAACCGGCTGTCGGTTGCGCTGAGTTCAGACGAGCAATCAATATCATTCCGGCTAATGCGGCTAAAATTCCCGCTAAAACATAAACAAAAACGGTATAAAGGTTGATGTTGATTCCGGCGTAACGGGCTGCAACGGGGTTGTTACCCAATGCAATCACATATTCACCAATGGTTGTATGATTGAGGATCAAATATCCGACCAAAAATGCGATGCCGGCAACCAGTACCGGCATCGGAAGTGGACCCAGGGAGCCGGTTCCAATTACTCGAAAACTGTCCGGTAGTCCGGTGATGGGGCGTCCTTCGGTAAAAGTCAGAGCCAAACCGCGTGCGATGGTCATCATACCAAGTGTGGTTACGAATGGAGGCACCTTGAATTGGGTGATAATCACGCCGTTTAGCAGCCCCAGTAATGCTCCCGTAGCTAAGCCGATTCCAATCGCAACCGGTACCGATATACCTTCGCGCTGCAATAAACTGGCGGTCACAACGCCGGTTA
>CAZMXX010000279.1:0-5519 GCA_964570315.1 uncultured Anaerolineaceae bacterium
GCGATATTCCACGACCAGCATGCCCGCCTGCGGGGTGGTGATGCGGTAATGCACTTCATCGCCGGGGCCTGCAAAACGTATGGACCGGCTTGCACCCGGCGCCAGTTCCGTAGCTGACAGGGATGGCGCCTCGAGGTGCAGCGGCAGGATCCCGTAATGGGCAAGATGGAGCCCGCTATCCGCTGCGGCGCTCAGTGCCAGGGTAGCACCAGGTGACAGGGTACAGGCTGCACCCGGCCGCTTCAGCTCGAGTGATCCGTCTGAACGGGCGCGCCAGCCTGTTACGGCCAGCGGCCGCGCCAATGCCTCTGCAACACGGCCCGGGGCAGGTAATGCGTTACGCGAGAAAAACACCGTGCAGCCTTCACCCCTGCGGACCAGAAAAATCCGCCCGATATCTTCTGGGTGGCGCAGTCCGGGTTGCACGACAAGCCGTGGGTCGCCACCACGGGCAAGCCGATCAATCACACCGGCATCGAGGTACAGGCCACGATCATGGAACACCAGGCCTGCGCAGTGCGGTGGCGGCACACCCTCCACCAGCACCAGTTCCGTGACGGTGGCGGCAGGTTCACGGGCCATGACCGCGGATGCAGGCAAAATCACGAGACAGGCCAGCACAAAAGCGCGGAAGCGGAGGCCTGATGTGCGAATGAATCCTGCGCAGTCTGCCTGCATGGCCCTGCAGGGCTTTCTACAAACCACCGGCTGGCGTATAACCCGGCGGCAGTTCAAAGAGAGATTCGTCCAGCAGGCCTATGCGCACATTCTCGAGCACGAACTCCTCCTCCCGCACGCCTGCGCCCGGTATCTGAGTGCGTTGCACCTGACGGATGGGGATGCCATGTTCGTCTTTCCACACCTTCCCTTCGACCTTGATGCCCCCGTCCTGGGCCTCGAAACGATAGCGACGCAGGTGCTTTCCGTTGACAGTCTCCTCCTGCTCGAAGGTGACGACCATCTTGCCAGGCTTGTAGGGCCTTTCGACATAGGTGCGTGTCTCTTCGAAAATATCCCAGGCCAATCCGAGATCCTCGCGCACGATGTTCACCATCTTGCCGATGCCTCCCACGGAACCACGGGGACGCTGAGTCTCGGATCGTGAACGCCCAGGCATGACATAAACCCGGGAACGTCTCAATTCGGCAAATTGTTTGGGAACATGTTTCGCAACACGTATCGCCTGATACGGCGGCCCCTGGTAGGTAAACACCTTGTCCAGCGACTTTTCAGCAGGTGCTGCGGGCTTGCTCTCAGACTGACGTGGTTTCCAGTCGGGTTTCAGGGGCCTGGATTCTCCTTCCAGCACACTGGCCATGCGTGCCGGCAGCTTGTCCAATGGGAATCCATCCTGGCGCAGTGCCGCGGCACGTTTTATGAGGCGGGTGAACCCCGGCGGATCACTGGCTTCGATCTCTTCCATGGGTTTCGGGCTGCGCCAGCTTACGCTCCACAAGGCCACGCCATTGGCCGAGCCACGGGTGATCGAAACGGGGTAGCGCTTGCGGACCAGGGTGGCGGTGCGCCCGTCGGACTCGTATTGCGTTTCTATAACGAAGATATCCGGCAGAGTGCGCTCGGGTGCGCGCTTAACTTCCAGATGGTAGGTCCGCCAGCCTGTCACAGCCTGTGGTGGTGCTTTGCCACGCCGGACTTCCACCGAGAAACTCGTGCCGGCGGCTTTCTTGCGGTATTCGGGATCGCCATTGAAGGCGATGCCACCCCATCCGAGCCGGCTACGCAGTTCAACATCGGCCACGACGCGCAGATGGCCACGCGGCGTGGACTGGGGCAGACTGGCCCTGAGCGGTGTCTTCGGCCCTTCGAAGATGCCGGTGTCCGGCCCTGTTTCCTTCAGCTCGATTCGCACCGGCTTGCTTTCACCCGGCAGTGTCACCGAGACCGGCACGCTCTCCCGGATGCCGGGGCAATGTGACGTGCCTTCCGCCCTGACTCGGAAGGAAGTGTCACTGGACAGCGGACCGCCAACCGGTGATCCGCCGGCATCCACCACAAGAACACGCTGGATGCGCGCAGGACGATCGGTGATGTAACCCGCAAACAGATCATCGAGACGCGCGATGCGGACACCACCACGGTCGGTACCCTGCATCATGGACATCACCTGGCCGCCCATGACTGCCCGTGTCTGATCATCCAGCATGGTCAGATCAGTGCCTGATACCGCATAGGAGCCACCATTCCAGGTCTGGAGGTTTTCATTGAACCGGCTGACGCGCAGGGGGCGTTTCACCTCGTCGGAAACGGCCTGGGCATCGAGTATCAGTAGCCATTCGACATACGACCGCTGTATATTGACCCGGTAGTGCTGGTCCCCGCCAGCATCACCTTCACCGGGGCAGGTGATGGTGGGACCATCCAGGTGGAACGTGCATCTGCCCATCCAGGGCATGGTGAAACCGGGAGCGGTTGGCATCGACTTTTCCACCAGCCCCGTCTCGGCGCCATCGTAGTGCCGGTAGTATTCCCGGAATGTTTCAGGATTGAAGTCGTGGCGCAGCACCAGCTCGTTATCCGGCGTCATGCTCGCCGATAGGGGAAAACGGACCTTGCCGCCATCCAGCAAGGCCAGGGCGTGGCCATCCTTGCCAATCTCAAGCGCCGCAGCATCATCGGCGGGATTTCTGAAGCATCCGACGAAACCGGCCGCCACAGTGCCGCCACCGACACGGAACCGGTAACGTTGCTCGGGCTGGTCGCCCGGCTCCGCCGGGTCTGCATCCAGCGTGAACCCGGCGCCCGAGCGGGCCGTGATTTCCAGTCTGTGTTCGCCGTGGGCGATGGATATGCCTTGCGTGGTATCCGGCACTTCCAGGCGCGCCTGCCAGCGGCGCTCGGTGATCCACTCCCCCCTGCTGAGACGCAGACCACCCGGACCGTGTATGGTTACACGGGTCGGCCATTCCCGGTCCATGTCCTGGTTGAACTCCACCACCAGGGTATAGGTCCCGCCGCCCAGGGGCTTGTCCACGCCGCCCGGCTGCCGGTACCAGGTCTCGCCCCGCCCCTGGATTTCGACCAGGGTCACCTGCGGAGCGCCCGGCTTGAATTCCAGGACGTAGCGTCCTATCGTGCCCGTTCCATCGGCACGCCGCAGGCAGAGCGAGTGGCTGCCCTCTGCAACCTCACCCGGCACACGGACCGTCACGGCGTTCCGTTTCCAGGAACGGATTTCAAGCGCAACCCGGCGCTCGCCGAATTCACAACCAATCCAGACCTGCCCGCGCTCCGCGCCCAGGTCGGCGCCCCGCAGCACCACATCGACTCCGGCACCCTGTACTGTGGCCACCACGTCCCGGTCGCGATGTTCCGGCGCTTCAAGCAGATGCAGTACCGGCATGCGCGCACACCATGCCTGCACCGAGCGGTAGGTACGGTTGCTGCCAGTGCGCGTGTAGGGCTCGCCAACATAACCCGGCGGCAGATAGACGGGCACCCTGGCTGCATCCAGCTGTACGCCCAGCGCGCTCAGGTAGGATGGCACGGGCCGGCCATCGCGCTGGCCATTGGCGGTACGCACTTCCTTCTGCGAGCCCTGGTAGGCCGGATCGGTTCCGTTGTAGGCCATGTCGGCCAGATATTCACACAACGCCTGTTTCCAGGGGGAACGGGCGCCGCGCAACTCATCCAGCAGTTCAGGCATCTGGTGACCCCAGTGGTCAGCCATGGCCCGGCTGAAGAAACCGTACACAGCCTCCTTGTCTCCCCCCGACAGATCGTCCCTGTCCGGCAAACCCGACAGGTCGTCGCGGGGGAAATAGGCTGCCGCCTTGTACCGGTCGCCCGGTTCGATGACGTTCTCCCCGCCAATGAATGCCTCGGGCTTTTTGCGCGCCTCCTCGGCGGTGAAGTCCAGCGCGCCCAGGCCGCCGCGGGCCAGGTCCGTGCCACCCGGATTCTTTCTGCCATGACGCCAGGCCAGGTAACTGAGACGCACCATGTTGCGCGCAGCCTGTCTGCCCGCTGCCAGCTGTGTCTTGTAGTTCTGCTTGAGCGCCTTGACTGCCTCTGCCGAGAGCGGATTGCCCTTGCCCAGCTGCTCCAGCGCCGCCATGCCCGCATCACTGGACAACACGGTCAGCGCGGCACGGCCCAGCTGGGACCAGAAAGTGGGCCGTGAAAAGGGCCAGGCCAGCATCATGGACCGGTTGGTCACATAGACGTCAAAACATCGCTCTCCCAGGGCAGCGAGAGAGGGGGCGTCTTCTTTGAGCGGGATGGGCAGGATCCCGTAGCCCCCCTTCGGGTTCCTGCCCAGTGCGCGTATCACATCCGCCCAGCCGCCCTGTACGCAGGACATCATCTCACCGCGCTGCGCAGGCAGCGGAAGCGGCAATTCGTTTTCGAACCCGTATTCACGCCCGCCGAAATCACCATCCAGCAGATCGCGAAACCCGTAGTCGCCGATCCCCGGATTGCCGGGCCCTCCGCCGGCGTGCCGGAAAACCGCCGGATCCACGGATTTGAGCGTGATCCTTCCCGATTCTCCACGGACGTAGTAATTCCACAACCGTTCGACCACGCCATCCTGGCGCTCGATCTCCACCATCGGGCTGGACAGGGGGTCCGGCCAGAGATGGTGTGCCACGCGGCGATCCGCAAGACGCCCCAGCACCGGCACCGACTTGAGGGAAGCCAGGGGCTTTGCATGCAGGACCGTCTGCATACCGTGGAACATGCCGGAGATGTAGCCCACCAGCTTGTTGACCAACAGGTCCCCGGAGGCCAGGTGTTCATAGTCCCCGGCGTTCCAGCGTTCCCACATGTGCCCTGTGGACCAGCGGTCGGCAAGGAAATGTTGCGCAACACCCTCATAGGCCAGCGCCATCCATTCCGCCTCTGCCAGGTGCCGGCGGTACGCCTGCAGCGCGCCCGGTGTCTGCTGGAGTTTGAGACGCAGGCCGCGGGCCCGGTCCGCGAGTGACAGGGCTATCTTGTGCAACCTTTTATAGTTCAGCGCCGCCTGGGTGCCGAAATGCGAGGCGTTCAGCGCCGCCCCGATCCAGCCGCTGTAGTTGTGGCACTTGTCGCGCTCGGGCGCGCCGGGAGGCAGAGGACAGAGCTGGTTCTTGTTGATCCAGTCGTAGAGGCTGTAGCTGAAATCGGGCAGTCCGGAGAACTGTGCCGGGGGCGGCAGGATGCGCCGCTCCAGCCCGTCGTTCGGTGCATCTGCCGGTTGCCGCAGCTGCTTGCCGAACAACTGGTCACGCCGGAAGTAACTGGCGTTGAGGTCGGTGACAACCGGCAGATCACCCGCCTCCAGCAGCACCCCGGCGCCAATGGCATTGAGCGCGGTGGCCGATATTTCCGCATGCTCGTTGCCGTGAATGACGACCTGGCCGTTGCCAAGCTCCGGGAGAAGCTCATAAATAGAGCGCCAGTCGCTGTCTCCCAGCCCTCCGCTGACACGGGTGTCCCAGGCGTGTGCCGCTGTCCAGGCAGACAGGCACAGGATGAATGCAAGACTCCTCACCCACCCGGCACGCATAACCCACCTT
>CAZMXX010000280.1:0-5460 GCA_964570315.1 uncultured Anaerolineaceae bacterium
AGAGTACGGTTTGGGTTCGTACAAAGACGGAACATGGTGCTGGGCACCACCGTCAGACAGGCTGGGGAACACAATTTAATGCGGGTGCATGCTGGTGGAAATCGCCCACATGTGCTTCGACATGGGCAGGCCGGGTCCCGCCATCCACGGGTATGCGTCGGGTATGCGGGTGACGGGCCACGGAGTATGCTCTTTCCACAAATCGCCGATGCAAGTTTCGTATGCGTCGGGGTACAGGGCGTGGACGGCTTCCTCTATCGCTTCGGCGGCAGCGCGATGCCCGCCGCCGGTGTCGGACATTAAAAATAAGATGCGTTTTTTCATAGAGGGTCGAATCATCCTTTGACGGTTGGCGGGGTTTCCGCGCCCCGCTCGATATGCCGTTTGACCTGCCGGGCGAATTTGCTGCGCGGCAGATACACTTTCCGGCGGCAGGTCAGGCACACAATCCCTATATCCGTGCCGAGGCGCACCACTTGCCAGCGGTTGCCGCCGCACGGATGTGTTTTTCGCATTTGCACAATATCATCCAACCGGATATCTGTCGGGTCAATCACAAGCAACTCCTGCAAAATAGGCTTCCATTATAGCGAATGACGGCTGAAAACGTAAAAAACGACGTGCGAAATGTGGTATAATTACGTCACATGCTATAATGCCCTCGGTTTGGAATTTTTCTATTACGCCTGCGAGTTGAAAAGGGCGGCGTATGTTATTCGTGTTTGTGAAAAAGAGATTGCTGTGGCAGATAACGACAGAAAAGAAGAAGTGAGTTTGTTGGGCGCAATCTCTATCGGCATCGGCGGCATGGTCGGGGGTGGAATTTTTGCGGTGTTGGGGCTGGCGGTGGCACTGGCTGGCGGCGCCACGCCGGTGGCTTTTTTTATCGCGGGTATCGTCGCTTTGCTGACCAGCTATTCATACGCCAAGCTATCGGTTGCGTATCCGAGCAAAGGCGGCACGGTAATTTTTATCGACCGGGCATTTGGCATAGATTTTTTCACCGGCAGCACCAACAACCTTTTGTGGGTTGGGTATATTGTGACGCTGGCATTGTATGCCGTCGCCTTCGGGAATTATGCGGCAACATTTCTGCCTGAAGCCATGCAAAGTGTGGTCATCAAACATGTACTCATCAGTGGCGGCATCATTCTCCCCACGCTTCTGAACCTGTTGAGCAGCTCGCTCATCAGCAAAACCGAAACCTATGTGGTTGCCATAAAAATAGCGATTCTCGTTCTGGTGGTTCTGGCTGGGTTTGGCAGCATTGATGTGACCCGTTTGGAGCCAAGCACGTGGAAACCGATTTTCCAGATTGTCGGTGGCGGTATGATCATTTTTGTCGCCTATGAAGGGTTTGAGTTGATTGCAAATACCGCCCCGAATATCCGCAACTATAAAATCACCTTGCCCAGAGCGTATTATATATCGGTCATCTTCGTGATTGTCCTCTACATTTTGGTTGCGCTCGTGACCGTCGGTTCAATTGCGCCCGATAAAATCGCGCTGGCTCAAGATTTTGCGTTGGCGCAAGCCGCCAAACCTTCACTGGGGCAGTTCGGGTTTACGCTGGTGGCGATTGCAGCGGTTTTGGCGACGCTGTCAGCCATCAACGCGACCCTTTACGGTGCGGCGCGGCTCAGTTATGTCATTGCCACCGAAGGCGAACTCCCCGCTTTTCTTGAGGACAAGATTTGGAATCAACCGCTGGTGGGGCTATTAATCACCACCGGGTTGGCGTTGTTGCTGGCTAATTTGGTGGATTTGTCCAGCATTTCCACAATGGGGAGCGCCGGTTTTTTGGTGATTTTTGCCATTGTCAATGCGGCGAATTTCAAAAAAGCAGAAGAAATCAAAAGTAGACGGTTTATCGCCGGGGCGGGCGTATTGTCCTGCGTTTTTGCTTTGAGCACGCTTGTTTGGCACACTTTTCAAACATCGCCGTCCCAATTATGGGTATTGGCGGTCATGGTTGGCGTGGCATCCGCGATGGAAGGCGCGTATATCTGGCTGTGGCGGAAACCACGCAAAGATGGACGAATATCTTACCGGGCTTCACATTGAACGTCGTTGTATGCAACGAGTTGACATTGGTTGTATAATACCGACATCTTGCACACATGGTGGTTTTTTATGGAAATTTTTTCAAACGGGTTATACTATCTTCTGGAAATACTCAAATGGCTCATTCTGGCGCGTGTGCTGTTGTCATGGCTGCCGATGGCGGGCATCCGGCTCGACCCGCGCCATCCGGCGGTGCAACTGCTCTACCGCGTCACCGAGCCTATTATGCGCCCGCTGCAACCCTTCAGCCGGGTGGGGATGATGGATTTAAGCCCGCTGATTGCCTTTTTCATCATCTCGTTTTTGCAAAACGTACTGCGCGGATATTCCATCAAACAGACCATCGCGCTGGCAATTGTGCTGGTGATTGCTTTTTCGGTGCATGAATTTTCGCACGCATGGGTGGCGTACCGTCTGGGCGACCCCACCGCGAAAAATCTGGGGCGATTGACGCTTGACCCGCGCAAACATCTGGATGTGCTGGGCAGCGTGATGGTGCTGGCGGTCGGATTTGGGTGGGCAAAGCCGGTGCCGGTCAACCCGTACAATCTGCGCAACGGACCCAAAGCGGGGATGGCAATCGTCTCGGCGGCGGGACCGCTCTCGAATTTGGGGCTGGCGCTTCTGGCGGCAATTCCGGTGCGGTTGGGGCTGATTGAGCCGGTCTTTTTCAGCCGGTTTTTCCCCAACCCCGCCGAAATCATCTCGGTGTTCATCTATCTGAATATCGTGCTGGTCTTTTTCAATCTGCTCCCCATTGCGCCGCTTGACGGCTTCAAAGTGTTCGGTGGGTTGCTGCCATACCCAACATCGCAATCGTTTTTGAAATTGGAACCGTATGGTCCGCTGATTCTGGTGCTGTTGATATTTTTTGGGGGCAGTCTTTTCAACACGCTGATTATTGTGCCCACCAATTTGGTGGTGAAATTGTTGATATGATGGCTGCGGGGAAAATCCGCTATCGTGCGGTGCAGTTTTTTCATGCTTTGTGCGCGACCATTTCCGCCGATGATTGGGCGCTGGTGGACGCGATTTTTGACGGCAACCCGACGGCGCGGACGCTTTTCGACCGCATGACGCGGGCAGACCGCCATCACGCCATCGCCGTGGCGCGCGCGCTGCAACAACGCGGATATACCGACTCGCATTTGTTGCAGGCGGCATTGTTGCATGATGTGGGCAAATCGCTGGGGCAGCCGATTGTGCATCGGGTGCTGGTGGTGATTTTTTCCAAATGCTGCCCCGCCATTCTGAAAAAACTGGCGGCTGCCCCGCTGGATTGCGCCGCTTGGCGGCGTCCCTTCGTGGTGAGTGAGCGCCATCCGCAAATTGGGGCGCAATGGGCAAGAGAAGCGGGTTGCGCGCTGCCGGTGGTGCGATTGATTGCCCATCATCAGCGCAGACCGGCGGCACATCCCATTTCGATGGAACAACAACTGCATGCCGCGCTGTATGCGGCAGATAACGAAAATTAACCGGGAAGAAAAAAATGAGTGAAGTGAAAATTTCGATTATCGGCGCCGGCGTCATCGGGACATCGCTGGGGCTGGCGTTAAAACAACTGGATGACGCCCCACGGGTGATTGGGCATGATAAAGACCCGCTGCACACCCGGCAAGCGTCGAAACTGGGCGCATTCGACAAAACGGACTGGAATCTCATCAACGCCTGCGACGATGCCGACTTGGTGATTCTCGCCATCCCCGCCGGGGAAATCCCCGAAACGCTGCGGGTGCTCGCCGGTGAACTGAAGCCAGATGCGGTGGTGACCGATACCGCGCCGATAAAAACCTCGATTTTGCAGGCGGCAATGGACATTCTGCCGCCGTCGGTGCATTTTGTGGGCGGACATCCCATCGTTTCCCCCGCCGGCGCGGAGACGAAACACGCCTCCGCGACGCTGTTCAAAGATGCGCTGTACTGTTTGACCCCCTCGCCCAACGTAGCGCCGGAGGCGGTCAAATTGCTGGAAGATTTGGTGGTGCTGGTCGGCGGCACACCCTTCTATGTGGACCCCGCCGAACACGACGGGCTGGTGAGCGCGGTGAACGATTTGCCGATTCTGGCATCGCTGGCGCTCGTCCACAGCGTGAGCGAATCGCCGGGGTGGGATGAAACGCGGCGGCTGGCGGGCAACATTTTCGCCGGGTTCGTTTCGGCGGCGGAGGGCGAACCGGAAGCGTTGGCGGCAGGATTGCTCGCCAACCCGCAAAACCTGTCCCATCGCATTGACGCGCTCATCGACACGCTGAAAACAGTGCAATCGCTATTGGAGGCGGGCGACCGCGAAACGTTATCGGCATTTGTGGAAAAAGCGGTTTCCGCGCGCGCAACATGGCAGGCGGATTTTAAAGGCAACCAATTGAGCAACCTCTATCCGGTTGATGATGAGCCGGTTGAACGTCCCAGCCTCATCAAAACCTTCTTGGGCATCGGGAGACGCTCATAGTGCCGTATGTCTATATTTTGCGCTGCGCCGATAACACCCTCTACACCGGCTGGACAACCGATTTAACCCGCCGGGTGGCGGCGCACAACGCCGGACGCGGCGCGAAATATACGCGCAGCCGGTTGCCGGTCGCGCTGGTTTACAGTGAAGAACAGCCCACCCAAAGTGAGGCAATGCGCCGCGAACGGGCGCTCAAGCGGCTTTCTCGTGCGGAAAAACTGGCACTTTGCCGGTTAAAATAATATCACGTTTCTTAAAACAATACCTTCGCCAGTTTTTGGCGAAAAAGAGAGCAGTTGAGTACGATACGTTTTTTACCGACCAAGGAGAAAAGCGTAAAGGAAACAACTGCTCATGTCGGATATTATCACGCTTTTAGTAGAAATCGTCAACTCAACCGAACGAACAATGTTACGCCGGATGGTCATCGTCATTCAAGCAATGTTAGCCATGTCCGGTCGGGTGACGATGTTAGGTCTCTCGCGCTGGGCAGGCAAAGGGGGTAGTTATCGCACCATTCAGCGGTTTTTCAATACCAAAATCAATTGGCACACATTGTTTTACCGATTTTTCCAAAGACACCACTATCGAGCGGGTGGCACCTACATTTTAGCCGGTGATGAGAGTGTCATCACCAAAGCGGGTACGAAAACCCACGGGCTGGATCGTTTTTACGCCGGATTATTCAACCAAACGGTGCCCGGGATTGCCATTTTCGCACTGTCTTTGATTAACGTTTCCACACGCCAATCGCATCCGATACAAGTTGAACAAGTGGTACGCACGGAAGCAGAAAAGGAAGCGGCCAAAGCGAAAGCCAAAGAACGCGTATCGAAAAAGACCAAGAAAGGACACGCTAAACCCGGTCGTCCCAAAGGGAGCAAAAACAAAAGCAAGACCAATGTAACCCTGACACCGGAACTGCAACGCATCCAAAAAATGCTTAA
>CAZMXX010000281.1:0-5460 GCA_964570315.1 uncultured Anaerolineaceae bacterium
GCCAGGTGTGCGCCATCGCCCTGGCGGTGGGCCGGGCCTGGCGTGAACCATCTCCCCCGACAAGGGCGGCGCGTGGCTGTTGTGCGACTACACCCACTTCCAAGAATGCGACGTTGTGAAAGGTACGGGGCTCATCGCGGCCGTGCCGGTGGGCGACGCTCTGCTGGGGCGGGTGGTCAATGCCGTGGGCGACCCGATTGACGGCAAAGGTCCCATCGAATCGGCAACATATTACCCGTTGGAAAAAATCGCGCCCGGCGTGATTGACCGCGACAACGTTGATACTCCCGTTCAAACCGGTATCATCAGCATTGACTCGATGATTCCCATCGGGCGTGGTCAGCGTGAATTGATTATCGGCGACCGCCAGACCGGGAAAACCGCGCTCGCCATTGATACCATCATCAACCAAAAGGGCAAAGACCTTATCTGTATTTATGTCGCCATCGGGCAGAAACGTTCCAGCGTGGCGCAGGTGATGGCAACGCTGGAGAAATTCGGGGCGATGGAATATACCGTCATCGTGTCGGCTTCCGCATCCGAACCCGCCGCACTGCAATATATCGCGCCCTATGCCGGTTGTTCCATCGGCGAATATTTCATGGATCAGGGGAAAGACGCGCTGGTTGTGTATGATGACCTCAGCAAGCATGCGTGGGCGTACCGTCAAATTTCGCTGTTGCTCCGCCGTCCCCCCGGACGCGAGGCTTACCCCGGCGATGTTTTCTACCTGCACTCCCGTTTGCTGGAACGCGCATCCCGCATGTCGGAAGCGAATGGCGGCGGCTCGCTGACCGCTCTGCCGGTCATTGAAACTCTGGCGGGCGACGTGAGCGCGTATGTGCCCACCAACGTCATCTCCATCACCGACGGTCAGATTTATCTGGAAAGTGACCTGTTCTTTGCCGGACAGCGCCCCGCCGTGAACGCCGGTTTGTCGGTGTCCCGCGTGGGTGGTGATGCCCAAACGAAGATTATGAAGAAAATCGCCGGACGCTTGCGGCTGGAATTGGCATCGTACCGTGAATTGGCGGCGTTCGCGCTCTTCTCGTCCGACCTTGACCCGGCGACCAAACGCCAGCTTGACCGCGGGCAACGGCTGATGGAAATGTTGAAGCAACCGCAATATGCGCCCATCCCGTTGGTAGACCAAGTGGTGAGCATTTTTGCCGTGATTAACGGCTTCGCAGATGAAGTTTCCGTGGAAGATGTGACCACGTATATTAACGAACTGCGCGCCCACGTCAACAAAAATAATCCCGATTTGGTGCAGTCCATCAACACCGAACTTGCGTTGACGCCTGAAATTGAAGCAGCAATGAAGGGCGCAATCGAAGGTTTTAACGCCACGGCTGGCGCAAAGTTCATTCAAAAATAATTCGTCCGTGAGCGAGGTATTCGGTGGCTTCATTACGAGATATTAAACGAAGAATTAGCGGTGTAAAAAATATATCGCAGGTAACGCGGGCGATGCAGATGATTGCCGCGGCAAAAATGCGGCGCGCGCAGGAACAAGTGCGCGCCAGTCGCCCCTACGCGGAAAAAGCGTGGGAAGTGCTGGTGCATCTGTCGCAGCAACCGGGCGCAAAAGACCAATTGCACCCGCTGCTCACCCAAAGACCCATCAACAAAGCGTGTGTCATCCTGATTACCGCCGACCGTGGGCTGGCTGGGGGATACAATTCCAACATCATTCGTGCCACCGCCAACTTCATCAATGATTACGGCAAACCCGTCTCATTAATTACCGTGGGGCGCAAAGGGCGGATGTTCTTTTCCCGCACATCGAGGCACATCGTCGCAGAATTCACCGGCATCCCGGACCGTCCTTCCGTGCTGGATATATTGCCTATCGCTCGCATCGCCATTGATGATTTCCTGAGCCATGAATTTGATGAAGTTTTTCTGGCTTACACCGATTTTGTCAACACAATGGTGCAAAATCCCGTGATTAAACGGTTGTTGCCGTTGGTCCCGGATAAAATGGATGAGCAAGCGGTTGCCGAGCACGTATCGCACGCAAAAGACACCATCAGCAAAACGTATATTTACGAGCCGAATCCGATGGAACTGCTCGACACCATTTTGCCCCGTTTTACGGAATTGCAGGTCTATCAGGCGATTTTGGAAGCACTGGCGAGCGAGCATTCCGCGCGTATGGTTGCCATGCGCAGCGCCACGGATAACGCGAATGAACTGGTGGCAAATTTAACGCTAACGTATAACCGCGTACGCCAGGAAGCAATCACCAAAGAAATGCTGGACATTGTTGGCGGCGTAGAAGCATTGAAATAACGACGTAAAGAGAGAGAAAGCATAGCTTTTCTGGCTCGATACTCCCTGATCCACAGGAGGTAAAAAATGGCAGATACATCCATAGGGCGAATTGTTCGCATTGCCGGACCCGTGATTGACGTGGAATTCCCGGCAGAACATTTACCGGAAATTTATTTCGCCCTAGAAATTGACCGCGGCGAAGAATTCCCGCTGGTGCTGGAAGTTCAGCAGCACTTGGGCGGCAATGTTGTGCGTACCGTCGCGATGGACTCCAGCGACGGCTTGCGCCGTGGTATGGAAGTCCGCAGCACCGGCGCGCCCATCTCCGTGCCGGTGGGACAAGCCGCACTGGGACGTGTGTTCAACGTGCTGGGGCGCGCAGTTGACGGTTTGGGCGACGTGGAAACCGATACCTACTATCCCATTCATCGCCCTGCCCCTTCTTTTGAAGAGCAGGTGACCAAAGCCGAAATTTTTGAGACCGGCATCAAGGTCATCGACCTGATTGCCCCCTTCACCAAAGGGGGGAAAACCGGGATTTTCGGCGGTGCAGGTGTGGGGAAAACCGTCATCATCATGGAACTCATCCGCTCCATCGCGGCGGAACACGGGGGTTACTCCGTCTTTGCCGGCGTCGGCGAACGTACCCGTGAAGGGACGGCGCTGCGGCAGGAAATGATTGAAAGCGGCGTGATGGACAAAACCATCATGGTCTTCGGGCAGATGAACGAACCGCCCGGCGTGCGTTTGCGCGTCGCCCTCACCGGCTTGACCATGGCGGAATATTTCCGCGATGAAGGGCGCGATGTGCTGCTCTTCATTGATAACATCTTCCGTTTTGTGATGAGCGGTTCCGAAGTGTCGGCGCTGTTGGGGCGTATGCCCAGCGCGGTGGGCTATCAGCCCTCATTGGGGACTGAAATGGGCGAGTTGCAGGAACGCATTACCTCAACCACCAAAGGCTCCATCACTTCCATGCAGGCGGTTTACGTCCCCGCGGACGACTACACCGACCCCGCGCCGGTAACAACCTTTGCCCACTTGGACGCGACCATTTCGTTGGAACGCTCCATCGCCGAGCAGGGGATTTACCCCGCCGTTGACCCGCTCGGTTCCACCAGCCGCATCCTCGACCCGCAAATTGTGGGGGAGGAACATTACGAAGTGGCTCGGCAAGCGCAGAGCGTGTTGCAGCGCTACCGAAACCTGCAAGACATCATCGCCATTCTGGGGATTGACGAGTTGTCGGATGATGATAAACTCATCGTTTCGCGCGCGCGTAAAATTCAACGCTTTTTCTCGCAACCCTTCTTTGTGGCAGAAACCTTCACCGGTATCCCCGGGCGGTATGTGTCACTGCAAGACACCATCAAAGGCTTCCGGATGATTCTGAATGGCGAACTCGACGACATTCCCGAACAAGCCTTTATGATGTGCGGCGGTATCGAAGAAGTATTTGAAAAAGCCAAACAGTTGTAAGCCTAAGTTAGCCGGAGGGTTTTATGCCCATTAAGTTGGAAATTGTTACTGTGGAGCGAATGCTGTACAGTGATGATGTGGATATGGTAATCGCGCCCGGCGCCGAAGGGGTGCTGGGTATCCTGCCCAACCACGCCCCGCTGTTGACTTCGCTGAAGGTGGGCGAGCTGGTTGTCCGCAAGCAGGGCGAAGACGATGAACTCTTCGCCATCGGCGGCGGATTTATGGAAGTGCAACCGGACAAGGTGACGGTTCTGGCGGATGTGGCGGAACACGCCGATGAAATCAATCTGGAGCGGGCGCAACAAGCCAGAGACCGGGTGCAGCACCTCATCGAAAGCGGCAACCTCTCGATGGATGATTTGGTGCGCGCCGAAGCCGCCATCCGGCGGGCGATGATTCGCATCAAAATTGCGCAAAAACGGCGCGGTTCGCGTGCTCCGCTTTCGCAGCAAGATTAATTTGCGCTAAACGCAAAACACCTATTAAATATGGGGGTTAGGGATTTTGACAATCTCTAACCCTTCTTTTCTGATGGGATAACTTGGCAATAAATTGTTGGAGAGACAATGTTTGAAAAGCAAATTGGCATTGATTTGGGAACCGTCAATATTTTGGTGTATGTGAAGGGGCGGGGAATTGTGTTCAAAGAACCGTCCATCGTCGCCATTTCCGTGAAGGATGGCAAACCCGTGGCAGTGGGGCAAGAAGCGTTGGACATGCTGGGGCGCGTGCCCGACACAATTGAAGTCGCGCGTCCATTGCGTGAGGGTGTGATTGCCGACTACTGGGTCACGGAAGCGATGTTGCGCTATTATGTGCGTCAAATTGTGGGGCGTTACCGGCTCTTTGCGCCAGAACTGATGGTGAGCATCCCCGTGGGGGTGACCAGCGTTGAGCGGCGCGCGGTGGAAGACGCCGCCCGTAAAGCCGTGGGGAAAAATGCGTTCACCATCGAAGAACCGCTGGCGGCGGCAATTGGCGCCGGTATGCCCATTGACACGCCCACCGGCAATATGGTGCTCGACATCGGCGGCGGTACGGCGGAAGCTGCCGTCGTTTCGATGAATGGCATCGTCACCAGCAACTCGGTGCGGGTTGGCGGCTTGAAACTTGATGAGGAAATCGCCTCGTATCTCCGCCGAAAATATAACCTGATTGTGGGCGAACAAACCGCAGAGCAGGTGAAAATTGAATTGGGGAGCGCGCTCCCGTTGGATGAAGACCTTTCAATGGAAGTCAAAGGGCGAGACCAGATTGCGGGCTTGCCGCGCACCATCACCATTTCCAGCCAGGAAGTGACGGAAGCGTTGAGCGAACCGTTGGCGGTCATTGTGGGTATGGTTAAAAGTGTACTGGAAAAAACGCCGCCGGAATTGTCGTCGGATATTATTGACCGGGGCATGATCATCACCGGGGGTGGGGCGTTGTTGCGCAATATTGACAAATTGCTGACCAACGAAACCGGCGTGCCGTGCTACGTTGCCGACAATCCGATGGGTTGTGTGGCGCTGGGGGCGGGGCAGGCGTTGAGAATTCGGCAGGCATTAGACCGCGCCCGCTCATACGATTGAGATTTGCGCCTTTGCGGTTCATTCCGGCACGGAATGAGTTGAATTCACCGCGAAGCCGCAATGGTCACCAAGCAGAAAAGCGGAAAACAAAGAAAAACTTGGCTTGCTTTGCGCCTTGTATATTGAATAG
>CAZMXX010000282.1:0-5449 GCA_964570315.1 uncultured Anaerolineaceae bacterium
GCGGTTTGGGCAAATCCTCAAACCGCCTTTTCTAATTTTTGTCTAAACTCAAATAATTCGTAATTCGTAAAAACCTAATTACCCGGTGACGTTTGTCAAACCACGAAACACGCAATACGCAACACGTTTTAAAACCGATACAGCAACAACGGAATTTCCATTTCTTCGGGCGATAATCCCCCATGGTGTCCGCGGAATTTCATTTCAAACCGCCCTTTTTCATACCACCACACCGTTTGATTTTCATACGGCAAAATCACCAGATTTCCCACCCGCGCCAAAAAGACCGGCGACGGCACATCCGTGCCGAAATAGCCCCCCGCAATCAAATCTGCCGTTTTGACTACCTCGGCGACACCCGTCAAACCTTTTTGCAAAAATTCCCGGGCATCATCCAGCATGTTTTCCTTGATATGCAAAAACATATCGCGCGGCGAACCGGCGGGAACAATCGGCTCATTCCCCCCATTCCGCTTGAAAAACCGTTCAACGCCCGCAAAACGCGGGTCGCGGTTCAGATAGACGGTCGTTTCAGCACTGACCGCCATCTGCCCGTGGTCGGCAGTCACCATCAACAGCGTGTCGTCCAGCGCGCCATCCAGATGCGCCATCAATGAGCGCTCCACCGTGCAGAGAAAAGTGTCAATCTCGGCGGCAGTCTGCGGCGAGTCGGGACCATAATGGTGGCAGATGGAATCAATTTGCGGGAAGTACATGAAAAAGTAGCTCGGCGCTTCGGCGCGCAAAATTTCCTGCCGCATGTTCACAAATGCTTCCGAGAAGGTGTAATACGGATGGGTTTCCGCCCCGCGAAAAACCACATCGGAATAACTGGACGGGGTGTATGCCCCATATTGATAGATGTGCGAGGTGACACCGGCGGCGCTCAGGTCATCATACAAAGTTTGACGCGGCAGAATGCTGGCGGGTTTGATGCCCGTGGGGCGCAGAGTGTCGCGCTCCTGCGTTCCGGCGAATGAAAACAGCAGGGGCGCAATCACCGCATCGAGTTTCGGCTCGAAGTACTGCCATTCGTACACGCCGCTTTGGGAGGGCGGCAAGCCGGTGTGAATGGCGGTCACATGCGCGGCGGTGGTGGAAGGAAATTGCGAGGTGAGCCGGACGGCGCTGCCATTTTCCGCGTGGGTGAATCGCCGTAAAAAAGGGTAATCGGCGCGGTATTTTTGAAAGAACGACCAGCCGAACGCATCCACAAAGAGCAAAATTACTTTCTGATACCGGCGGGGGAAATCGCCGAAAGCGGACAAGAGGGGCGGCTCGTCCCCTGCCCCGCCCAGCAGATATTTAATGGCGGGCGGAATGTCGGCGAAACACCGGTGATTGTATTCCGGTTTGATAAAATTCGGGTTCAGCATGGCGCGCTCCTTCATTGTTTCTAAGGATGATACCGATGCATGGCGCGGTTGGCAAGAATCACGCAAAATTTACGGCTATCTTTAAAATTACAGTTGACGCGAAGACACATTCAGGCTAAAATACCATAGGCTCTAAATACAAATTGCGTGGTTGATTTACCGGAGGTGGTTTAAGTCGCATAGATATACAGGTGGATAATGCATCCTCTTCCCCTGTTTTTTGTGTGCCGAAACCGCCTCTCAAACCACAAATTCAGTTGGATTTCATGGGGAAATTGCAAACATGCCACTGCCTGCATTAAAGCACACAAATCGCTTTGATTTTGTGTCTTCTTTTTTGTAAAAATCGGTAAGGCTATTTCTGACCCCTAAAATCCTGCAAATCCTCAAATTTTGGGAAAGGAGGTTCAGCGCAACAAAAATCGAAACATCCGTATTTAAAAAACTACGTAGTTCATTACAGAGGAGGTAATGGTTATGAAAAAACTTTTTGCACTCACCCTGATTGTGGTTCTGTTGCTGACATTGGTACCGATGACCGCTCTGGCACAGGGACCTGAATGCCAAGATACTGTCACCGTTCAAAAGGATGACTGGCTGAGTAAACTGGCTGACAAATATTTCGGCGATATTTTCGCGTGGCCCGCCATTATGGCAATCCACAACCAAGCTGCTCAAGCCGACCCCGCTACTTATCCCAACAAAATCATCAACGCGGACGTCATCGAAGTGGGTTGGAACATCTGCATCCCCACGGCAGAGGAAGCGGACGCATTCTTGGCAACCTATGACCCCAGCAAACCGGAATTGCTGTATGCATCCGGTGAATCGGGTCAGTTGGTTATTGGCACTTGGTGGACTGCCGGTGGTGAAGCAGAAGGCTTGGCTGAATTGTTCAAGATCTACAAAAACATGTACCCCGGGGTGGAAATTGTGAATGCCACTGTTGCCGGTGGCGCAGGCACTAACTTTAAAGCCGTACTGGCAACCCGCCTCATCGGCGGCGACCCGCCCGACACCTTCCAATTGCACGCCGGGTTGGAAGTGGAAACCTATAGCCCGGAACAATTCCTGCAGCCGGTGGATGACATTTACGCCTCAGAAGGGCTGAATGACATTTTCCCCGCCGATTTGCTGTCGCTGTTGAATTACAAAGGGCATGTCTGGGGCGTCCCGGTGAACATCCATCGCTCGAATGTGCTGTGGTACAACAAAGCCGTCTTTGAAGCCAACGGCTTAACGCCCCCCACCACCTTTGAAGAATTCAAAACCGTCGCCGACGCGCTGCAAGCCGCCGGTGTGCAACCCTTCGTCATCGGCACCAAAGACGGCTGGGAAGCCGCCCACGTGTTTGAAGATGTCTTAGCGGGCACCCTCGGTCCCGAAGGCTACAAAGGGCTGTGGACAGGCGAAACAAGCTGGATGGACCCGCAAGTGGCTCAAGCACTGGAAAACTTCAAAATGATGTTGAGCTACGCCAACCCGGACCACCCCGCACTGACGTGGGATGGCGCGGGCGAGTATCTCATCAGCGGCAAAGGCGGGATGATGATTATGGGTGACTGGACTGACGGCTGGTTCACCTCCAAGAACTTCGACGGCTACGGTTGGGCGCCGCCTCCCGGCACTGCGGGGACTTTTGTTGCCCTCTCTGACAGTTTTGCGATGCCGAAAGATGCGCCGGACAAAGAAAACGCCGTCAACTGGCTGAAAGTCCTCGGTTCAAAAGAAGGGCAAGAAGCCTTCAACCCGAAGAAAGGCTCCATCTGCGCCCGCACAGACTGCGACCCGGCGCTCTTCAACGCATACCTGCAATCGGCAATGGTTGACTGGAGTCAGGATGCCATCGTACCGAGTGTGGTGCACGGCGCAGCCGCCATTGAAAGTTGGGTGACCGATTACAAAGATGCCATCATACTCTTTGTGGCGACCGGCGATACCGCAGGGACGCAAACTCAACTGCAACAAGCCTGTGTGGATGCCGGCGTGTGTCAATAGTCGCATCCTGTAACTCAACAGCGGCTATCCAATAGCCCTGTTCCACAAAAAACGGTCAGCCACATGCCTTCACTCGGTGTGGCTGACCGTTTGCACGACGGAGGCAATTATGCGACGTATGTCGTGGGAGCGCATTACCGCAATTCTTCTCATCTCTCCATCCGTTTTGGCAATCGCCATTTTTGTGTACGGCTTCATCGGTTTTACCGGCTACGCATCGCTCACCCAATGGGATAGCCTGATACCCGATTTCACCTTCATCGGCTTCAGCAATTATCAGAAGTTATTTGCGAACCAGCGATTCCAAATTGACCTGCGGAACACCGTGGCATTCACGCTCCTGTTCTTGGTGATTTGTCTGCTCATCGGCTTCTTTCTGGCATTTCTGCTCGACCAGAAAATTCGCGGTGAAGGCATTTTCCGCAGTATTTTTCTTTTTCCGATGGCAGTTTCGTTCATTGTCACCGGCGTGGTGTGGCGCTGGATCCTCACCCCCGGCAGCCCCGAATTGGGAGTTACGGGCATCAACGCCCTGTTCGACACCATCGGGCTGGGGTTTCTGAAATGGGGCTGGTTTACCGACCCGGTGGTCTGGCACATCCCGCCCGATTCCGCCATCGGGCAAATGCTCGGCGCAGTGGGGTTGAGCGGGCTGACCACCACCAAAGTTGGTATTTCGGCGGGCGTTATCTCGCTGGTGCTGGCGGCAACGTGGCAAATGTCAGGCTACACGATGGCAATGTATCTGGCAGGGTTGCGCAGCATCCCCGAAGAGCTGCGCGAAGCCGCGCGGGTCGATGGCGCGTCGGAATTACAAATCCTGCGCCGCATCATCGTCCCCATGCTCAAGCCAATTACCCTCAGCGTGGTCATCATTCTGGGGCACATCTCACTGAAAATTTATGACTTGGTCGTCGCTATGACCGGACCGGGCATCGGTTTTTCCACCGATGTCCCTGCCTACTACATGTGGGATACCACCTTTCGGGGTAACCACTTCGCGCGGGGGTCTGCCATTGCGATGGTGATATTGGTGATGGTGGCAGTGCTCATCGTTCCCTATCTGATATGGACAACCAAAACGGAGGCGGAATTATGAGCCAAACAACCGGTCGTTTAACCTATGTTCCGCGTTGGCAACGCATCGCACTGTATCTGGTGTTGATTGCCTTCGCCCTATTTTATCTGATGCCGGTCTATTTGCTGCTAGTCACCAGCATGAAAAGCTATCAGGAAGTGAGCTTGGCGACCATGTGGGGCTTGCCGGGTGGCATCAGCTTCGACAGTTTCCGCGATGCGTGGTTTGGCGTCGGTGGCACGCGCGGGCTGGGCGTGAACTTTATGAACAGCGTCTATCTGGCAATTCCCGCCACCCTCATTTCATCGTTGTTGGGGTCTATCAACGGATATGTGCTGACCAAATGGAAGTTCAAAGGGTCAGACACGCTTTTTCCGCTGTTGCTGTTCGGCATGTTCATCCCGTACCAAAGTATTCTCATCCCATTGGTGCAGGTGCTCAGTAAAATTCCGTGGTTCGGTGGCGGCAGTTTGTACGGCTCCATTGCGGGGCTGATTCTGGTGCATATTATTTACGGCATCCCCATCACCACCCTGATTTTCCGCAACTACTATGCCGCCATCCCCACCGAGCTGGTGGAAGCGGCACGGATTGACGGCGCCAACATCTTCGGCGTGTACCGGGATATTCTCTTCCCGCTCTCGCTGCCGGGGTTTGTGGTGGTGATGATTTGGCAATTCACCTCAGTGTGGAACGATTTTCTGTTCGCCGTCACCATCACCAGCAGTCCCGATGTCCAGCCGGTCACAGTGGGGCTGAACAACCTCGCGGGCAGTTACATCGTCCAATGGAACGTGCAGATGGCGGGCGCGCTGATGGCGGCGCTGCCCACACTGCTGGTCTACGTCATCCTGGGGCGATTTTTCATGCGCGGGTTGCTGGCAGGCTCGCTAAAGGGATAATTTTGCGCAACAAAAAAGCCGCCGTGTGCAACGGCGGCTTTTTTATTGTCTGTAAATTGGGTTTAAAACCCCCGCCTTCAGGCGGATATGTCCCA
>CAZMXX010000283.1:0-5438 GCA_964570315.1 uncultured Anaerolineaceae bacterium
GTCAATATTGTAAATCCCCACCTGTGCCTGTGTGACAACATTGTTTGCGATAAAAAGGTCACTGTAAAAATTGAGGATACTGGTTGCCACCCACGATGCGCCATCATACCCGATACCGGAAATGGTGTTCCCCGAAATCGTGCCGGTAATCAAATCCCCATAGGTTTGGATACCGTTCTGCGCTGTGGTGGGAGTTGCCCCTTTGCCGGAAATTTGATTCCCCGTGACCGAAATGTTCAGGGTGGTGGTCACGCTTGCGGCGAGTGCCATCGCATTTTTCTGGAAATCCGTGAACGTGTTGTTGGTCACGGTGATGGCGCGCGTGACGCCGTCATCGTTGTATGAATAGAGCGCCACCCCATGCTGTGCCCCGCTGAACGGCGTATTTTCGATGCGTTGGATGACGCTGTTCTGCACCGTGCCGCCCGCATTGCGGAAAGCGACGCCCATAAATTTGTAGTTTGCATTCCCCAAGCCCGCGCCATCAATGGTGAATCCATCCATCTGCACGCCGTCGGTGTTGGTGATGCACACAATGGGGTAAGCCGTGTAACTGGTGGAGAAACAGGGCGACAGTGTCGGCGGGGATTGGATGATGGTGTTCCCCGCGCCGTTCCCCACCAGCGATACCCCTTTGTCCACCATCACCTGTTCGGTGAACGTCCCATCCAGCACGCGGATGGTATCGCCATCGCTCGCGGCGGTTTCCGCCGTTTGAATGCTCATCCCCGCGCCGACATAAAAATCGCCGGTTGCCAGCTCGCGGACGTAGGCAAGGGGTGCGCCGCCCGCGCCCGCCGTGAGGGCATTCGTCAAATTGATGGTGTAATCCATCCGCAGTGATTCATACCCCAATGCCTGCACGCTATGCGATAACTCGGCGGGCAGGGTGAGGTTGGTGATATTCGCCAGCGTCGCCCCATTGGGTGTCGGCGTGGCTTCCAGCGTGAGCGCCAGCATCTCGCCAAAGGTATTTGTGCCGGTAAAAACCACCCCGTCAGAGCCGAGGGTGTAATATTGTCCATACACATACACTGCCGCGCCGCCCCACGCATTGCCGGTTGTGGTCAACCCGCTGATGGTGGCATTGCTGCTGTCAGTCAGCGCCAATCCGACACCGCCATTGTTACGCGCAGTCACATTGGTGACGGTCACCGCCGCCAGCCCGTTCAAATCAATGCCGGAGCGCCCGCTATCTTCCACCGTCACATTTTCGAGGGTCGCGCGGGCGTTGTCCCCCGCAATTTTGATGCCGTAGCCGGACGCAGGTGGCATCGGACCGATGAGCGTGAAATTACGCAGGGTCACATCCACTGAATCGCCGTGAGCGTGCAATCCATAGCTATTGAAAGTGTGAGTATCAATGACCACCCCCGATTCACTCTGCCCGGTGATGGTCACATTTTTAGTGAAATCAAGTGTTTCAGGATAACGTCCATCGGCAACATTAACCGTTCCAGCCGAAGCAACCGCATCAATGCCATTTGTGATAGTGGTGAACGCATCATAACCAAAAACAACGGTTCCCATTCCACAAGCAGTGCCTGCCAACGTATCACCGAAATTACTGCCGTCGAAGTTATCATCCACACACACCGCATTGGGTGCAGCGGCAATCAGCGCGCGTTGCGCTTCAGCGTGGACTTCCACTCCCCCCGCAGTGGCAGGCGCTGCGCCCGGTGAAGACAACAATTGTCCTGAAGCTGCCTGTACACGGCGCAAATATGCCACACCCTGCGCAATTTGGTTATGGTACAATGTTGTATCAAATGATTGTAATGCCATCACCGCATACGCAGTCACCTGAGTGTCGGCGTTCTGTACCGCCCGCGCATCAACCACCCAGCCATTATCGCTACTGGCATCATCGGTGATGCCGTTCACGGTGATATTATCAATTTCCCAGTTGAAGGGCAACGATGAGCTGCTACCATTACCGGATGCTGCGCCATCGGCAATGAAACGGAAGCGCACCCAATATGTATTGCCGGAAATAAAACCGGGGATGGTCATCGTTTCGGTTACAACATTGTCTCCCGCCTCATAACCAGTAATGCCGTCACCGGGATTTTGTCCATAAGGATTGCTAGAGGTGGTATATGCACCTGAGAGTGGCGTAAAGTTCACGCCGTCTGAAGAAATTAATACCTGACCATAATCCCAATCTTGTTCAATATTTCGGCGCATAGCAAAGCTGATTTGAGCGTTAGTCACATTGGTGAATTGTTTGGTCAGCGTGGTATCAAAGGCGTTTCCAAAATCCACTTGCCATGTGCCGGTAACCGTGCGAGTGAACTGCACCGGTGTACCGGGGAATTGTGCCGCCCAGCCGCCGGAATGAACATCCGTGGTGCTGAGTTGTGCATTCGCTAACCGTGCCGCCAAATCGGCGGTGGAATTATCGACGGCATACGTGCCGGTTATGGGGTCAAGTCCAATACCTGTCTCTGCCGAAGCCCACACAGCGCCGGCAAGCCCAATCATTTCAAAAGTGTCACCGGCTGTGGTACGATTCAACCCATCCAACACACCCGTCATAAAATCATCGCGGATAGCTGTCTCACCGGCAATATTTGCCGCTATAGGCAAAGCTGCCAAATCCCACGGAGACAACGCTACATAGCCCTGACTCTGGCGGCTGTCAACAACCAAGGTGGCGTATGCCACCGCATTTTGGTTGTTACTTGCGCCATATGTACCTGCGGCTAACTTGTCCCAGAAGTTCGTTTGAACAAAATCGGCATACGTTGTGGTGTTTGAGGCAACACTCAGTTTTTCCAAAAATAACGGGTCATGAGTGGCAAAACGAGGGTCGCCATCTGAGTAAGTTCGCGGATAAACAGGAACCAAATAGTCTCCGGTATCGACAGCGGAATTCAAATAAGTTCCATTGCCTAAGTGCGGATACGCCATCAGTTCCGCTTGCGCTGTAGGACCTTGCGTGTTGTTTGTTACAGTACCGCCGGGTGTCCACGGGAACCCGCCCGATGCGTCTTGCTGGGCGAGCAGCCAATTTGCGGCGGCGGCATCGCTCGGTGTGGCTGGTGGCAATACTTCATGCCAACCCGCACCGGAATCGGTATCCACGCCCAAATCATTCAATGCAATTGCGTTCCCGGGGCTGGCAGAGGGGCTGCTGGTGTTATCCCAACTCAATGCGCCATTAATGGTTTGCGACGCTCCTTCGTAGGCGATGTAATCCACGCCCGTTGTGCCATCGGTCAACAATATCTCGTCGCCGGTGTTGTTCCACACACCCGTGCCGCGCCCCCAATATAACTCATAAACCGGACCCGTCAAGTCATCCGTACCGGAGCCGGTGTGCAAAATAATGTATTCGCCCGCCGCAGGGGTCAGGGTGGGGAACGTATATGTGTTGCCAGCGGCATCCTGCACCGTCCAGCCCGCCATATCACCCGGCGCGCTATTGACGTACAATTCCACCCATTCATCTGTGGCATCATACATCACTTCATTGATGACCACAGGCGGACCCGCCGCAAATATGGGTATTGTAAAAAACAAAAACCCAACCAACACGAAAAACATGCCAAGCGCACGTACAGTTTTCATAAAATCCTCCTGTTTTTCAATGTACAACAAAAAATGAGCATAGGGAACATGGGCTACGAATCGGCGGCAAATGACACTTTCGACATTGCCTATTTTTTTGGAAAAGTTGAACTTTTGTTCATCACATAACAGCACAAATTTCACTGCAAACAAATTATTTCCGCCACACCCCAACAACTTTTTTCGACCCAAACGAAATCGGTATGGCTTATACACCGTTATGCATTGAACACTCTTATTCTAGCCACAAAATAAAAAATCTGCATATTTTCATGCAGATTTTTGGAAAAGTTTGAACCCGTGCGGAAAAATCATCACATAATGGTCAACGGGGCGGGGGTAAAAAGCAAAATGAAGATGAGGATGGTGGCATAGCCCAGCATTTTTCGCCCGTTGCCAACCGGCGCGAGTTCGTTCATGGGGGGCGGATGTCCCACACCGATAATCAACCCAATCATCAGCGCCCAGAAAAACCACCCGTTCCAGAAAAAGTAGCCGATGACCACATACCCCACAATCTTGGTAGCACGCCCGAAGAGGACGTACGCCACGTGCCCGCCGTCCAGTTGACCCACCGGAAACAGGTTGAACGCCGTCACCAGCAACCCCGACCAGCCTGCCCACGCCAACGGGTGCAAAAAGACATCCATCCCGTTAGCGGGCAACGCCTGCCCGAAGATGATTCGTTTTGCCAGCCAATAAAAAATGGAGTTTCCTTCCATGATGAAACCCCCGGCGGCGGGCAACGCCTCCACCGTGGAAAGTTTCAGCCCGATGAGCAGCACCGGCACGGCAATCGCCAGCCCAGCCAGCGGACCCGCAATGCCCACATCAAACAACTGTTTGCGGGTGATGGTCGGCGAGCGGAGTTGAATGAATGCGCCAAAAGTCCCCCAGATGGTGGGAAAGGGGATGAAATACGGCAGTGTCACCGCTACGCCGTGGTATCGCGCGGCGAAATAGTGCCCGAATTCATGCGTGCCCAAAATTGCCAGAAATGCAATGGTGAATGGCAGTCCCTTCACCACCCCGGCGGGGTTCTCCAGCAGATTCACCCCTTCGTTCAACGCGGCAACCGCCAGCACGGAAATCACGGTGATGATGAACAGCACCACATTGATGACCGGATTGCTCGGTTTGGGGCGGATGAGTCCGGGGCTGGCAACCAGTTCCACCGTGTCATCCCCGTAGCGGAGCATGGGCGTATATTCCATCGGTTGCCACCGCTCGGCAATGATGCGGTACACCCTTTCGGAATCGGAATCGCGCAGCTCGCCCGTGAACACAATTGTCCCCTGCGGCTCTTTCGGGGGAACGGTCAGCGTATCCACCGCGAACACATCATCCACTGCGGCACGCAACATCCCGGCGACATTGCCATCTAAAATGGTATTGGTTGGTTGGTTATCCATAGGCTATTTATCGGTGAATTTATTGGTGATGGGCAGGCGGCGGTCTTTGCCGAACGCCCGCACGGTGATTTTCACGCCCGGCGGGGCTTGCCGCCGCTTATATTCCGAACGATCCACCAGATTGACCACCCGGCGCACCGTTTCCGGCACGTGTCCCCGCGCCACAATTTCGGCGATGCTCAAATCATCTTCCACATATGCCGCCAAAATATCGTCCAGAATATCGTACGGCGGGAGGGAGTCCGTGTCAAACTGGTCGGGTCGCAATTCCGCCGACGGGGGTTTGTCGATAATATTTTGCGGGATGGCTGCGCCGAGCGTGTTCCGGTGGCGGCACAAATCGTACACCAGCGTTTTGGGCACGTCTTTGATGACGGCAAACCCGCCCGCCATATCGCCGTAAAGGGTGGCATATCCCACCGACATTTCACTTTTGTTGCCGGTGGTCAGCAC
>CAZMXX010000284.1:0-5437 GCA_964570315.1 uncultured Anaerolineaceae bacterium
GTTGTATCTGTATATCTTCATCGCGTGGCTGGTGCTGGTTGGGCTGATGGCGTGGGTGGTGGAGCGATACCGGTGACGGTGGGAGCATCATGCTGGCAGGATGGGTAATATTTTTAGTTTCATTGGGCTATATTCTGTTGCTGTTCGCGCTGGCGTATTACGGCGACAAAAGAGCCGATGCCGGAAAAAGCCTCAGCAACAATCCGTACATTTACGCCCTTTCGCTGGCGGTTTATTGCACCGCGTGGACTTTTTTCGGCAGTGTGGGGCTGGCTGCCAATTCCGGCGTGATGTTCCTGACCATCTATTTGGGTCCCACCCTGATGGCGGCGCTGTGGTGGTTTGTGCTGCGGAAGATGATCCGCATCGCCAAAGTGAACCACATCACGTCCATCGCCGATTTCATCGCCTCGCGGTACGGGAAGAGTTCGCTGTTGGGCGGACTGGTGACGGTGGTCGCCGTCATCGGTATCATCCCCTATATTTCCCTGCAATTGCGCGCCATCTCGGTGAATTTCACGGTGTTGCGCCATTATCCCAACATCGTCATGCCCGCCGATGTGGGAACCATCCCCGTTTTCAGCGACACCGCCTTTTTCGTGGCGCTACTGCTCGCCGCCTTTGCCATCCTTTTCGGTACGCGGCATCTGGATGCGACTGAACACCACGAGGGATTGGTGCTCGCCATCGCGTTTGAATCAGTGGTGAAACTGGTGGCATTTTTGCTGGTGGGCATTTTTGTCACCTATGGCATTTATTACGGCTCCGGAAATTTGTTTGAGCGCGCCGCCGCCGAACCGAAACTGGCGGAATTGTTCACTTTGCAGGGCAGTTTTTCCGACTGGGCATGGCTCACCTTCCTTTCCATGATGGCGATTTTATTTCTGCCGCGTCAATTTCAAATGGCGGTCATTGAAAACAATCGGGAAGAGCACCTTAATAAAGCGGTATGGCTTTTTCCGCTGTACCTCATCATCATCAATCTGTTTGTGCTGCCCATTGCGCTGGGCGGACTGCTCCACTTTCCCGATGGCTCGGTGAATCCCGACACTTTCGTCCTCACCCTGCCGATGGCGGAGCGCCGGGAATGGCTGGCGTTGTTCGTGTTCATCGGCGGGCTTTCGGCGGCGACGGGCATGGTGATTGTGGCGACGGTTGCCCTCACCACGATGGTTTCCAATACCCTCATCATGCCTTTTCTGCTCCGCATCCGGGTGCTGAAACTGGAATCGCAGGTGAATATGAGCGGCTTGCTCCTGTTCATCCGCCGTGCTGCCATCATTTTGATTTTACTGCTGAGTTACGGCTATTTCCGCCAAACGGGGCAATCCAGTCCGCTGGTGTCCATCGGGCTGATTTCATTCACGGCGGTGGCACAATTTGCGCCCGCTGTGCTGGGCGGCATGTATTGGAAAGGGGGCACGCGCGCGGGGGCGTTGGCGGGCATCACCGGCGGCTTTCTGGTGTGGGCGTACACCCTTTTTCTGCCATCCATGGCGGAATCGGGGTGGTTCACCGCGCAGTTTATCGAGCATGGTCCCTTCGGCATTTGGTGGCTCAAACCGTATGCGCTGTTTGGGGTTGACAACCTCACGCCCATCACCCACGCGTTGGTGTGGAGCATGTTGTTCAATGTGGGCGGATATTTGATTCTGTCGCTGTTGAATCAGCCGACGGTTTTGGAGCACAGTCAGGCTTCATTATTTGTGGATGTGTTCAAATATGAGGGCAAACAATCGCGCAACCCCGCTTCAATTTGGCGGGGCAGCACTTCGGTGGAAAGTTTGCGCTCGCTCTTGGGGCGATTTTTGGGACCCGGACGGGCGGACAGGCTGTTCACGCAGTATGCCCAAGCGCGCGGACTCATCTGGACACCTGCTTCCGATGCCGATCCGGAGCTGGTGGGTTTTGCGGAAAAGCAACTGGCGGGGGTCATCGGCGCGGCGTCGGCGCGGGTAACGGTGGCATCGGTGGTGAAAGAGGAAACATTGAGCCTGAAAGAGGTGATGGACATTCTGGATGAAACATCGCAGGTGATTGCGTACAGCCATCAATTGGAAGAAAAATCGCAGGCGTTGGAAAAGGCAACCGCCGAGTTGCGTGCGGCAAATGAGGAATTGAAAAAACTCGACCGGCTGAAGGATGAATTCATCTCCACCGTGACGCACGAACTTCGCACCCCGCTCACGTCCATCCGCGCATTTTCGGAGATTTTATCCGACAATCCGGACTTGAATGCCTCCAAACGGCTCGAATTTTCCGGCATTATTTTGAAGGAGAGTGAACGCCTGACCCGCCTCATCAACAATGTGCTGGATTTGGCGAAAATCGAATCGGGGAATATGGAATGGTCGCTCTCCGCGGTGGACATCCGCGATTTGATAAAAGAGACTGTCACGGCGGTGGCGCAATTGTTGTATGAAAAAAACGCCCGGTTGGAACTGGACTTCCCCGACCACGTGCCCTCGGTGCGGGTTGACCACGACCGCATCATGCAGGTGTTGCTGAATCTCGTTTCCAACGCCATCAAATTTTGCGCCACGGAGGGCGGTTGGATTCAAATTCAGGTGCAGGTTTTGCCCGACGCCATCCAAGTGAATGTGAGCGACAATGGCGCGGGGGTTGCGCCCGAAAATCGGGACATCATTTTTGAGAAGTTTCGGCAGGCGGGCGATACGCTCACCGACAAACCGCAGGGAACCGGGTTGGGACTGCCTATATGCCGCCGGATTGTGTCGTATTTTGGCGGTGAAATTTGGGTCGGCGACCGGCACGGCGGTTCAGGCGCAACCTTTTCATTCACCCTGCCGTTCAATTATCAGCCGGCGACAAATCACGGAAATGGCGAACCAATGCAGTTATAACATCAATTTAACCCAATGGAGACACATATGCTCAAAAACAACCCGAAATTACGAATTTTCCTGAGTGCGGTGCTCGGTTTTGCCGGTGGCAACAGTTTGGCAACGAGCGTATTTCCGTTTGCGACCGCGTTCCTTTTCAAAACAGAATCGTTTGATATGCTGGGTCCGTTGCGGCTCACCCTGCCGATTGCCGCGCTGTGGGCGGCGGCGGGGGGCTTCATCGGTTGGCGTGGCGGAATTTCCACCGGCGTCGCGGTGTTGGGCGTCGGCGGCGCGCTTGCCGGGCTGGCGTTGGGAATGTCCACGGGGGATGTCGGTCAATGGCTGATGGGCGCGCTGGTGGGGGCGGTTTATGGCGCTATCGGCGGGTTGATTTTGGGTTCAGTGTTCAGACAATAGCCGTGGAATATCGGCGAAGTGTGGGATAGAAAGTTATGGCAAAACGTGTTCTAATTGTGGATGATGAAAAAAACATCGTGGTGTCGCTGGAATTTTTGCTGGAGCAGGCGGGCTATCAGTATAAAATTGCCCGTGACGGACGGGAGGCGTTGAAACTGCTGGAGGAATTTTCGCCCGATTTGGTGCTGCTGGATGTGATGCTCCCGCACATCAACGGGTTTGAAGTGTGCCGCCGCATTCGTGAAAACACACAATGGGCGGCGACAAAAATCGTCATGTTGACGGCGAAAGGGCAGGAAGTGGAAATGGCGAAAGGGCTGGCGCTCGGCGCAAACGCCTATATCAGCAAGCCTTTTTCAACCAAAATGCTGATCCGAAAAATTAACGAAATTTTGGAAGATGATGGAACGACAAAAGTTTGAGATGTTCTTTTCGCTGGGCAGCATTTTCCTGTTTTTGTTGGGGATGCTGGTCGCTTTCATCGCCATTCCCATGCTGGGAAAAGAACAGCTAATCCTGGTTATTGCCGGGGCAATTTTAATATTGATGGTGGTCAGCCTGTTCATCAGCCTGTTTTTCCAATCGTACATTGTGGGTGCAAAGCGGCTGGCAGAGGATATGAGGGTGATTGCCGCCGTGAATCCCGCTTGGCGCACCGATGTTGACGGACCGGTGGAGATGCGGAAGCTGGCGGCGGCAATCAATACCTTTGCCGAACGGTATCAGACCGTGCTGGAAAATCAGGCAGCCGAAATTGAGCGCGCGCACGATGAGTTGGAAGCGGAGAAGAAACGGCTCGTGGCGCTGATGTCGGAATTGACGGAAGGCGTGCTGGTGTGCAACGTGGAAGGGCAGATTCTGCTGTACAACAATTTGGCGAAAGAATTGCTGAGCCACACGCCGGAAAGTTGGACATCCTCGTCCGCCGCCGGGCTGGTGGGGCTGGGACGCTCGATTTTTGGCGTGCTCGACCGGAGCGTTATCACCCATGCGCTGGAGGAACTCACCTACCGCACCGAGAAACACAGCGCGTATGTCATCTCCCGTTTTGTGACCTCCGCGACCAACGGGCAGCTATTGCGGGTGGCTATCGCCCCGATTTTGCAGAATTCGCAGGCAATTAATGGCTTTGTGCTGACGCTGGAGGATACCACCCAGCACAGCAAAAGCAGTAGTCGGCGCGATATTCTGCTCCGCGCTTTGACGGAAGGGGTGCGCTCGCCGATTGCCAACATCCGCGCCGCCATTGAAACGATTGAAGCGTATCCAGATATTCGGCAGGAAAAACTCAATCAACTTTACCACGTTATTTCGGAAGAATCGCTGGTGCTCAGTGCGCGGCTGGACGAATTGACCACCGAATACGCCTCCGACATTCGCGCCAAATGGCAGTTGGAAAAAATTCCCGGCAGCGATTTGCTGTGGGCGATTCAGCGTCGGTTTGAGGATAAACTGAAGGTCTCCACCCAGTCCGTCGCCGCGCCGGAACCGTCGCTGTGGTTGCAGGTGGATGGTTATTTGGTGGTGCAGGCGGCGACTTTTTTGGTGCGGCGGCTCAAAAAGAGTTTCGATATTGATGCCGTGCAGATAAACTTGAAGCAAGCCGGGCGGCTGGCGGCATTCGATATTATTTGGGAGAGCAGTCGCGTTGATGCCGACACGATGTGGTCGTGGCAGAACCAGATTCTGGACAGCAGCAGCGACGGCGTTTCGCTCACCATCCGTGAAATTGCGGAATATCACGGCGGCGAAGTGTGGTATCAGCGGGATGTGGATACCGGAATGGCGTATTTTCGCATGTTGCTGCCCACCACAGACCCGCCGCCCGCCCGCCGGATGCCTGTGGTGCAGAGCAGTCGTCCCGAATATTATGATTTCGATTTGTTCCGGCGCGCCGGAAAGATAGGAAATCTGCAATCGCAGAAACTTTCGGAGCTGACGTACACCGTGTTCGACACGGAGACCACCGGACTTGACCCCGTCGCCGATGACATTATCTCGATTGGCGCCGCGCGAATTGTTAACAGGCGGCTGCTGCGGCGGGAGGTTTTTGGCCCATTGCTTCATCCACGTCGGGGGGGGTGGCCGGATGGCCGTCGCCACCATGGTTAAGGAGCGGTCGTCGGGGTGGAGGTGCTGGTCGGCGTCCCAGTTCAGGCCGTGGAAGCGGAAGA
>CAZMXX010000285.1:0-5436 GCA_964570315.1 uncultured Anaerolineaceae bacterium
GGACAAAATTTAAGCCCTTATATCCCACGGCTGAAGCCTGTGGGTTTTACGGGCTGGATTCGTAATTTGAAGGAGGAGAAATGAACCAGCCGATCCGCATTATCGGTGCTCGAATGGATTTAGGACAATCGCGGCGTGGCGTAGATATGGGCCCGGGGGCTATGCGCTACGCCGGTTTGAGTGAACGGTTGGAAACGCTGGGGTGTGCCATTGAAGATGTCGGCAATGTTCGCGTGCCCGTGCGCGATACGCTGCCCATCGACGGGGGGGTATCGTACTTGCCAGCAGTGGCGAAAGTCTGTGCCGCACTTTACGCAGCAGGGCAAGAAGCCGTCGCCGACGGGTATCGTCCCCTGTTTCTGGGCGGCGATCACTCTATTGCGGTGGGGACTATCGGCGGGGTAACGCACGATGCGCCGGCCGGGGTGCTGTGGATTGATGCCCACGGCGATTTCAACACGCCGGAAACATCACCCAGCGGGAATCTGCACGGGATGCCATTGGCGGCGCTGATGGGACTCGGCGCGCCAGAATTGGTGGAACTGGGCCGACCGGGACCCAAACTGACTGCGCCGGATGTGGTTCTCATCGGCATTCGGGATTTAGATTCTGAAGAGCGCAAATTGCTGAAAAAAAGCGGGGTGAGTATTTACACCATGCGTGAAATTGACGAGCGCGGCATTGCCGAAGTTGCGCGGGAAGCGCTGCGTCAACTGCGACACCACAACCGATTGCATGTCAGCCTGGATATGGACAGCCTCGACCCGGTGGAAGCGCCCGGTGTGGGCACGCCTGTCCCTGGTGGACTCACGTATCGGGAGGCGCACCTGCTGATGGAAATCATTGCCGACACAGGCAAAGTTGGCTCGATTGACGTGGTGGAAATCAACCCTATTTTGGATGAGCGCAATCGCACTGCAGAAATTGCCGTCGAGTTGGTGGCGTCGCTGCTGGGGGAATCGATTTTGTAGCAGCAAAAAACTGGTAGGGACAGGTCACTGACCTGTCCCTACACAAAACCTATTTTCCGATACTCAACAACCGCCCGTCGCTGCGACCGAACACTTCGGGGAAGTAGAATTCTTTCGCCACGGTGGGGATGACGTGATAATCGCCGGGCAGAGTGGCGCGGAAGGTGTAACTGTATTCATACGTCCCCTTCGAGAGAATGTCCGCAAAGAGCACCACTTTTTCATCCCGCAGTTCGCTGCGGCTGTACCAGCGCCACCACCACCAGAATGGCGAATCCTGTCGCCGCAGTGACGGATCCATCGCCAGCAGACTGGTGGTCGCCAGTCCGGTGTCAATCGCTTCGCCGCCGGCGGGCAGGGGGTCTTCCACCACCACATAATAGAGGTCGTGCGGGGCGATAATCGTCAAATCCACCCGTATCACATCGCCGAGTTTGGCTTCGCGCACATCGGGACAAACGTCATCGGTGCAGGATGCCAGCGAGTATTTCCGCTGCACGATGATGCCGCGCTCGGCGGGCTGGATGTTCTCCACGGGCTGGTACACTTCCAGATGCGCGGTGTAATAGAGCCGCCCGTTGCCATCGGTGCGGGCGATGGCGAGCGTGTTCAGCGCGTCCGCTAGCAGGTCGGTTATCGGCACGGTGATTTTGGTGCTGTCCTGCACGGTGTCGGGTGTGACCGTTCCGCCGCCCAATTGTGCATCATTCAGATAGACGCTGTAATCAAAATTCGCATCGAGTTCGCCGGTGTACAGCATCCAATCGGTCAGGCTGATGAGCGCCCACGCCGTTTCCTGCGTGGTTTCCCAAATGCCGCCGCGCCGAGCGACCATCAGCCAGCGCACTACGTTGGGATTGAGCGCATTTTCCGGGTCGAGTTTGGTCAGCGTGTCGAGGACGATGGCGGTGGTGCGGGTGTCGGTGTTCATTGCCCACCAATCGTAAAAGTTTTCTTCCCAATGGGCGCCCGTCGCGCTGAGAATGGCGGCGTTGTTGATGTCCGCCAGCAGCGTTTGCAGCCGGTCATCGTTGGCGTTTTGCAACCAAATCGCTTGCGCCAGATATGCCTTGGCGTACGTGCTGAGTTTATCGCGCTGGTTGAATAGGTCATCCAGCCGCGCCGGTGATGCCGCGTTGCCTTCTGCCAGCACGTACAGCAGCCACGCTTGCCGGTTGGTGGTGCGCGGGCTGTCGAAGGTGTCCACCGCCTGCACCTGCTTTTTCAGGTAGTTGATGCCGTTTGCCAGCACCGTGTCAGAGACGCTCACATCTGCCTGCTGTGCTTTCAGCAGGGCGAAAACCACATACGCGCTGATATATTCATTGCTCCGCCAGCGGTCGGTGCGATACCACCAGCCCCAGCCGCCATCTGGGTTTTGTTCCCGATACAATTTCTCCAGCCCCGTGTCTAGCAGCGCAGGCAGATTTTTCGCCAGTTCGGGGTTATCAATCCCCAGCGATTTGAGCGCGCGCCAGGTGAGCACATTCGGCAAAAAGCGGCTGACGGTCTGTTCGGTACATTCATATTCGTAATGTTCCAGATATTTCAGCCCGTCGCGCATCCCGGCGGCGAGACTGGGGTCAAGCTGCACGGTGAGTTGCCCGCGCCGGTCATCGAAACCGGGTGGGAGGGCGATGCCTTCTGTCACCGAGCCACCATCCGTCAGTTGCCCCGCCGTGCCGACAATATCGGGGGCGGTGTAGCGCAGTACCATCAGCGCGCCATCGGGGGCGGTGGTGAGCCGGGGTTTGCTGGCGTCGCTGTAATCGCCGGAAACGGCGGCGAACACCAGCGTGGTCGAAACGACATCCTGCACCCGCACATCCCACGTCACTTTCGTTTCGCTGTGGGCGGGGATGGTCACGGTTTGGCGCGGCGGGGTATCGGCGCTGATGGCGATGCCCTCTGCCGCCAGACTGACTTCCGTTTCCAAATCGGTATCGGTATTGTTAGAAACATTTGCCGCCAGTTCGGCGCGGTCATCCACCACGAAAAAGCGCGGGGTAACGGGGCGAACCAGCAGCGGTTTGGTGGCGACCACATCGGTGGTGGTTTCGCCGACGTGTGTGTCGCGGGTGATGCCCACGCCGCGCAACACCCAGGTGGTCAGATTGTCGGGCAGGGTGACAGATACCGTGGCTTTGCCATCGCCATCGGTGGTGACGGTCGGCTGCCACAGCGCCGTATCGGCGAAGTTCTCGCGGATGTCCACCCCTTCCGGCGGGGCGATATTCGCCGCAGCAGAATCGGCCATCGGCGCTTCGGTTGGCATCGTTTTCATCGCTTGCGGTGCGGGTGGCGCTTCGGCTGCCATTTCTTCCACGGCTCCGCCAAACACTGCGCCCACCCCGCGCGGCTGTTCCGGTTCCACTTCTAAATTCAAATCCTGCGACAGTTGCTTGAAATAACGGTTGCCGGAAATACTCAACCCGCTGGCAGTGGATACTTGCAGGGTGCGGCGCCCGTAAAATGTGGACAGAATATCGGTGGTGCGCGGGCGAAGGCTCAACACGGCCTTATCAACCATATCGAGCGACAGCTCCGCCCCGGCGGCGGGCGTGCCGTCCGGCTCGGTGGCGGTCACAGTGAAATTGACCGTTTCTCCCGGCTCGGTCAGGTCGGTATCCGGCTTCACATACAGTACCAGCGTGCGCGGCGCGGTGCTCACGTCCATCGGCAGCACACCCATTTTGTAATCGGCGGGGTTATCCGGCGTGCGCCCTTTCACCAGCACCACCGACAGGTAGATATTCGGAATGTCGCCATCGGTGATGGGCAGGCGGTACACCGTGCTGTTATTTTCCAATTTCAGCACTTCGTGCCGCAAAATGCCCGCCCGTTCCACAGTGATGAGCGCGTACTGTTCGCCATCAAACGGCGACGGGATGAGCACTTCGGCGGTGTCGCCCACCTGATAACTCGTTTTATCGCTGATGAGCGTGATGCGGTCGTTATTGTCGCGCCGCCAACTGACATTCCCTTTGCCCGTCACCCAAATGAAAATGGATGAGCGGAGGTGGGTTTCGGCGGCGGTTGGCCCGGCGGGGGTGGCGATGATATGGTAACTGCCGCCCGTCGGCGGGGTGAACGTTGCCACCGCTTCGCCGCGGTCATCGGTGGTGACAGTCACCGTGGTGACGGGCGTGTCTTTCGTTTTCCAGTCCCAATAACCGCCGCCCGATTCGGTTTTGACGAACACGTTTTCCCATTCGCGGTGAACCAGCGTCACGTTCAGCGATTTTCTGGGCAGGCGGTTGCCGTCCCAATCCACCGTCACCAAATCGATGTTGGTCGGTTTTTCGGCGTAACTCACATACCGCTGGGGAGCCAATCCGATATACCACGCGCCGGGATGGACGATAACCGTGCTCCGTCCGGCGATTTCCTGATTGTCGGGACCGCTGGCAGTGGCTTCGATGGTGAGACGGCTGGCGTGCTGTTTCAGCGCGTCCGACAGTTTCGCCCCCTCCAGCGTGATGGACAATTCGCCGTTGGCATCGGTGGTGCCGCTGCCGCTCAAAATCGGTGCGGGCGGGGCAGGCGGTGCCCACCACCAGCAGTGGAAGCAAGCATACGGGTCGTCCACATCATCGAAAGAGTAGCGGTCGCCCCACGGCACGCTGAAACTGTATCGTTCTTCCAGTACATTCCAACTGACGGCGGTATCTGCCAACCCGCCGCCGAAAAAGTATTTGGCGGCAATGGTGGCGGTCAGCGAGTCGCCGCGCTGGATTTGCGTCGCGCCCGGTTCCACCGTCATTTCAAATTCGGGGGGACGGTATGCCGCCACTTGGAAGGTTTCTTCCATATACCCATCAGCAAATTCCGCGCTGATGGCGTATGTGCCCAAACTTGCGCCGTCTTCCAATTTTACCGAGCCGTTGAACGCGCCCATGTCATCCACGGACAAATTCTCATCGAAAATGGTCTGATACTGCGCGTCGCGGATGGTGACGTGCACTTGCCCGATGTCGGGCAGGCGGTAATGGGCGTCATTTTCGGCGCGGATGATCCCTTTAAATTGCACGGCGTGTCCGGGGCGATAGATGGGGCGGTCGGTGTACAGATGCACGCGGAAGGTTTGGTCGGTGTCGCCGCCGCCCACGCCAAAATCATACGGGCTGATACCGCGACTCCAATTGGTGGAGCCTGCCACAAACGGGTCGGTACCCAACGCCAAAATATCACCGTAATAATTGTTGGCGGGGAGGCTCGCCTGCGTCACGCCGTCGGCATCGGTGGTGACAGTGGCGAGTTTTGTCGGCGGGTCGTTGTTCATCTGCAATATATCCAGCGTCAAATTGGGGACGGGCGCGCCGGTCGCCAAATCGGTTGCCCAAATCATCACCCCGTCCGGGCTATTTTTCAGGGTCAAATTCAGGGTTGAAACCACCAGCACGTGTCGCTGGGGGCTGTAATCTTTCGGCAAATCGGGCGACGATGCTTCCAGCAGGTACATGCC
>CAZMXX010000286.1:0-3518 GCA_964570315.1 uncultured Anaerolineaceae bacterium
TTTTTTTTCAAGCAGAAGACGGCATACGCTATTTCTGCCTGTCTCGTGGGCTCGGAGATGTTTATAATAGACAGCCTGCACGGCGAGCCACCAGACCGCAATTGCCAGCGCGGGGTTGTCGGTGGCGAGGGTGTTCCAGCGGAAATCGTCCACCACCGCCCACGCCGAAAGGGGCTTCTTCAGCGCGGTCGATTTTTCATCGCCGAGCGGGGGCGTCGGCGGGGGCGCGTCCGCACCGCGCAATTTCATCAGCAGGGTGGGTTTGCCGATGTAACCGTGTTGCGCCCCTTCCCAACTTTCGCCCAGCACCGCCCACCATTCATCGTCGGGAAGTTGTTTCACCTTTTTGAAAATGGTGGCTTTGGGATGGTCGTACACCGTGAACGATTCATCGGCGGGTTGGTCATCAATTTTAAAGCCGAAAAGTTCCGGCGCGGTCTCGAAGGTTGCCACCGGCTCATAGCCCAACTTGCCCGCGAAAAGGGCGGTGTAATATTGGGTGCTCATCGGGTAGCGAATGGACAGGCGGGGCAGGGTGCGCGACATGCGATTGCTGGCGATGACCAGATAATCGCAACTGTTCAGCGTATCGCGGATGGTGTCGAATTTCTGCTCGGTGTCGGGGTCGTACATGGGGAGTTGCGGTTGCCGGTAGCCGTGCAACCCCGGCGATGCGCCCGGCTCCGCCCACGCGAAATCGCGCGGCACGCCCTCTTCCCAGTGTTCCACCGCGATGCACGAGCCATCGGGCACGTTGGCGTAAATCCAGCGCGACGCCGTGACCCAACTGTGTTCCGTTCCGTACACCCCGTTGACGAACATCGCCGCCCATAGCGCGGTCACTGCCAGCACCACCGTCGAAATCGCAACTGCCGCCCATCGCCACCGCCGAGCCAGCGCTGCCACCAATCCCACGCCGAAAATGACCATCAGCGGAATGACGGGCGACATATAGCGCATAAATTTCGCCAAAAAGAGTCCGGTCAATCCAAAATAAGGGATGAACCACGCCAGCAACAGCCATTCCCGCCGCGAAAGTTTGCCCATCGCCCCGTGCCCCAGCGTCCACGCTGTGCCCGCCAGCGCCAGCAATCCGAGCGCCCAGCCCATCCCCCAGCGCAACTGCTGGTCGAGAAAATACCAATAGGCGGGCGTATTTCGATATTGGCGGGTGAAGGGGAAATCCGCCGCGCCGCTGACCATCTGTCCCTGCTCTTTGACCACGGCGGTGTAAAAATTCTGAAAATCCAACAGCACAAAAGGCGAGGTGAGCGCAAAAGTGATGAACGAGGTCGCCGCTGCCGTCCACAGCAGGGGGTGGAAAAGCCAGTCCGCCAGTGAGCGGTGTTCATCGCGGTTGATGAAAAAGACTGCCACCGCCGGGACGAGCGCCACCGGCAGGGCGCTGTATTTTGACGCCACCGCCAACCCGATGGCAACGCCCGCCAGAATCGCCGTGCCGGGTGTGCGGCGTTTCAATATTAAAATGGAAGCGTAAATGGTGAGCAGCACAAAGGTGGTCGAAACGGGGTCAACGGCGAAAAAATGCGCCAGTTGAATCGGCGTGACAGCGAAGGCGTACAGCGCCGCCGCCAGCAACCCCGCTCCGGCGCCATACAATTTGCGGGCAATCAGAAACGCCAAATAGATGGAAAGCGTATCGAACAGCCCGACCAGCACGCGCCCGGTCACGGCAAATCCGCGTCCGCTTTCGGCGGCGCGCAGAAAGTCTGTGACGGCGGCGGGCAGGTTCAGGCTTTCGGCGATGGGGGTGAGATTGTGCAGGGTATCGCTGACGAAAACGAGCAGATAGAGCGGGAAATGTCCGTAGGTGTAACTGCGTCGGCTTTGGTTGCCGACATCCCAGAACGGGTTCAACGGCGATTTTTTCGGGTTGAGCGTGTCGCCCAAATCCTGCGGAAAATGGATGGTCGGCGCGTAAAACAGCAGCGTCGAGCGTTCATCGGGGTGGGGGAAAGTCGCCGTATCCCACAGGGGGTTGAACAGGCGCAACGCGCCGCCGGTCAGCACAACCAGCGCCAGCAGCAGAGGGATGAGTTTCGATTGGGTTGTCACTTTCGTGAGAGATGTGAACATGGTGCGTATTATTTGAGCAACTCTAGAAATTCATTGATGCTGAAACCGGTTTGGCGCAGAATAGCCCGTAATGTTCCGCGGTCTAATTTTTTATGGTTGGGAACCACAACTTGCGAAAATGGATCATCACGGCGTAGAATGATGTGACTTCCCCGCTGACGTTTTTCATAAAACCCCGCACGTTTCAGGGCGGCGATGCATGTTTTTCCGGAAATTACGGGCAGTTTTGTCATACGGCGAGGGTCAATACATTGAACTGATCTTTCGGCACAGGTAAACCATCATCTTTTAAGGCTTCAATATACAATTCAATTGCCTCTTTGATGTTTTTTATAGCGGCTTCTTTGGTTTTACCCTGACTGATACAACCGGGTAATGATGGGCATTCAGCAACCCACAACCCATCTTCACCGGGATAGATGATGACTTGTCGCATACATACTCCTTCCAACTTTACGATAGCTTCACCGGTATTGTACCAGAATATCGGTGAGTCCGCATCACTTTCCCCCCGGCAGCAGATACGTCAAATTGGTTTTGGCGATGACATACAGCGAATCATTCCCCTGCGCCAATGCGAGTTCCGCCGCTTTTGAGAGCGCTTCCCTCGCCTGCGGAATGTCGCCCAGCGCGGCATGTGCCTGCCCGGCGATGTACCACCCCTCCGCCGAATCGAGATGGGTGGCGAGCACATTCTCCGCCAGCGAGAGGGCTTCGGTGGGGTTGCCCAACTGCTGCCACAGCCGAGCTTGCGCCAGCGGCACGTAGGCATCATCGGGGGCAAGGGCGCTCGCCTGCGCCGAAACCGATTTCCCGGCGGCGACATCTCCCGTTTTCATCAGCAGTACCCCTTTAAACGCCAGTGCATCCACATCATCCGGTGTGAGCGACAATATCGCCTCAACTTCATCCAGCGCGGCGGAATAGTCTTGCTGCTCCGCCGCCAATTCCATCGCGCGTTGAAAATGCCGGGTTTTCGCCAAGACGATGGGGTCGGGCTTGAGGACGGTGTTGAAGGCGAGCACCACCGCCAGCACCACCGCCCCGGCGACGCCGAAAATGGTGAGCACCCGCTTTCGGGCGCGAGCTTTCGCCTCGGCGGCGATTTCATCCGCGAACCACCACGGGTGCGTCGCCCGCGCCACATCTGCCGGGCGCGCGGCACGCAATGCCGCCGCCCCGCCGACGGCGCGCAACACATGCTCTGCATGGCGGGCGATGCGCGCTTGCAGGTCGCCGAGGCGCACCGCTTCCGCCGAGAGGTCGCTACCGGCGGCGGTGAGTCGCGCCAGCCCGTCCCGCGCCGCGTCCAGCGTGCCGAGATACGCCAGCACGTCGGCGCGGGTCATTTTTGCGAGCGTGGCGGCATCGTTTTCCAGCGCGGTCAATTGTGCCCGCAGTTGTTCGGCGGGACTGATGTG
>CAZMXX010000286.1:3618-5433 GCA_964570315.1 uncultured Anaerolineaceae bacterium
CCAAATAAATTATCCACTTCTTGGGCGAATTCGGCAAAGATGGGATATTGTTCCGGCGATTCAACGCCGTGGGGCAGGCTTTCTGCCAGCCCGCGATAGTACCACGCTTGTTTTTCTCGCCCGCGCGCGAATCGTTCCCACACTTTTTCACCCAGTTTTGAGAAATCATGGGCGATGGCGCGGATGTTGTGTAGTTTATCGGCGCAGGTGAGCAGTTTGACGGGCAGGGGGGCGTCGCGCAGAAATTCGATGGTGTGCTGTTTGCGCGTTTCCCAACGGGCGGTGCTGTGTTCCGGCTCGCTGGCGGCGGCGACCAACTCCGCCACCGATGCCCCGAATTTGCGGGCAACATCATCTAGGGTGAGGTCGGTGTCTTCCACTGTATCATGCAGCAAAGCGGCGATGACCACATCTTCCGTGCAGCCCATCGTCAGCAATTTCATTGCCATGGAAACGGGGTGGATGATGTACGGAATGTCTGTGCCTTTGCGGCGTTGCCCGTCGTGGGCGCGGGCGGCGATAATCAGCGCGTGATTCAATCGTTCAAAATTCATTTGTCCTCTGTCATTTATTATTGCTGAAAGCTGAAAACCAACAGCTTATTTCGGTTTGTTTTTCGCGTCGCCAATGGGGACGAGCATGGTTGCGCCGTAAAGCGGCTTGCCGCTCCGGTCGTAAAAAGCGGCGAGAATATCTTCTTCCATCTCTTTGGGCTGATACAGCGACTTGAACGCCGCGCTCCGGTCAAAAATGATGATGTCCGGTGCGCGCCACAAAAAGATGGCATGGCGCGGAACCAATTGCGGGGCAATAATGGCATCGAAACGACTCACATCGCCCCAATCGTACCCGAAGACTTCCACCGGCGTGATTGCCCCCTGCGTCAAAAATGTCACCGATGCCGCCAGCCCCCAATCCATGGCGATGACGGTGCGCCCCCCGGCATTCTCGGCGAGCCAGCCCGCCATATCGTACACCGCATCCGAATGGTCGCCCAGCCCGCCCGACGCGGTGAGCGCACGGTGATAGCGGACAGTGGTGATACCGTCGCCGAGGATGACCACCGCCAGCAGAATGCTCAGCGCGGCGGTGACGACCTTTCGGCGGGGCAGGGCGCGGCGGAGTTCCGCCCCGGTCACGGCGAGCGCAATTGCCGGAAAGGGCATGATGATGGCGAAATGGGTGATCCACAGCGCGGACACGGTGACGATGCTTTCCACCACCACCAGCAAAATTATCCCGAAAGGGATGAGCGCGCGCGGATTTTTCCGGCGGACGGCGAGCCATACGGCAGCCGACAGCGCCATCCCAAAAATAATGGGATAACCCGGGTTGCGAAAGACGCCGCCGAGATACCAGAAGTGTCCGCCGTCCAGCAGGGTCATCAATTCCCCCAAACGGGTGAGAAGGTTGGGCAGGATGGCGGTGTTGTCCACGCCGTAATAGGATGTGGCGGCGTTTTGTCCGATGCTTTTGAAGGTGCCGCCGGTTTGAAAATTGTACACTATTAAGGGCAACATGCCGATTGCGCCCGCGCCCAGCAACCCGACGACGCGGAAGAGCGACCACGTGCGGCGCAAGGCTGCCAAAGTGGAAAAAATATGTCCGCGCACCCAAAGCGCCAGCAGATATGCCCCCAACAGCGCGGCAATCAGCCACAGAAACAGCAGCTTGCCGTAGATGCCCAATCCGAAAAGAAATGCCCCGGCGATTACCCAGCGATACCGCCGCGTGCGATGCCAGCGCAGCCAGCTCCACGCAGCCGCCAACCCGATGGCGGCGTTGATGGCGGTGACGAAGATGCCCTGCCGCGTC
>CAZMXX010000287.1:0-5406 GCA_964570315.1 uncultured Anaerolineaceae bacterium
GAGCATTTCCGCCCGGAATTTCTCAACCGGCTGGATGACATCATCTACTTCCATTCCCTTTCCGCCGAAGATTTGCGTCAGATTTTGGATTTGATGCTCAAAAAGGAATTGAAACGGCTGGCGGCGCAAAACATCACGCTGGAAATCACCACCGCCGCCAAAACATGGCTGCTGGCGCAAAACGACCATCCCGAATGGGGTGCGCGTCCCCTGCGGCGGCTCATCCAGGAATACATCCGCAGCCCGATGGCGGACTTCTTGCTGGAAAACAACCCGCAGGCGGGCGTCACCCTCCGCGTGGATGCGGGGGAGGACGGGCTAAAGTTTTCCGCAAAATAACCGATAAATGAACCATCCAACAGTGATTCTCCGTCGTTGTGCAACGCATTTTTCGTCGAGGCAATCCCCGCTCGCAATGACATCTATTTGAATTTCTGTGATATTTAGATGGCAGGCGAAGATGATCACTACGAAGTCGCCATCGCCGTGTACGGTTGTCCCTGCCGAGTGACCATCACCGCCAGCACCGGCGATGTCGCCTCTGTCACCGTCGGCAATACAGACGACGATGGCGAGCACGGTGACGACGAAAACAAAGATTAACGCCGGGCACACCCACGGTTCGCCCCAAAAAACGCGAGTGACACTAACCGTCACTCGCGTTTTGTATTTCCCGCCAATCGGGCTATTATTTCTGCAAATTATCCACGAATTTTCACAGAGGTTAATCTATGCTCAAAAGTCCGCGCCACATCGGGCGCAACTACGAATCCGATGACACCACACCCGCACGCCCCCGCCTGAGCCGCGAAAGCCTGAACGTGCTCCGCCGCGTGCTGAGTTACGTTAAACCCTACACCGGCAGAATGCTCATCGCCGTGGTGGCGCTGATTTTCAGCGTCGGGTTGGGGCTGATTCTGCCGCTCGTCATTCGCAATCTGGTGGATGTCGTCCTCTCCGAAAAGAACCTCGACACGCTCAACCGCATCGCCATTCTGTTGCTGGTGGTTTTTGTGGTGCAGGCGATTTTCAGTTTCATCCACCGCCTTTCGATGGCATTCGTCGGCGAGCGGGTTGTCGCCGATATTCGGGTGCAGGTGTACACCCATCTGCAAAAATTGTCACTGCAATATTTTGCCGACCACCGCACCGGCGAAGTCGTCTCGCGCCTGACCAACGATGTCAGCCTGCTGCAATCCGCCGTCACCGACAACTTGGTGGCGCTGTTGCGGCAATTTCTCACCCTCATCGGCGGCGCGGTTTTTCTATTCATTCTGGATTGGCGGCTGACCATCATCATTCTGGCGGGCATCCCCATCGTCACCTTGCTGATGGTCTTTCTGGGGCGAAAAATCCGGCTGGCGTCCCGTGCCGTGCAGGATAAACTCGCCGAAGCGGCAAATGTGGTGGAGGAAACTGTTTCCGGCATCCGCATCGTCAAATCATTCGCCCGCGAAGCGTATGAAATCGCCCGCTTCACCGAAAAAGTGAACGACACCTTTCGCGCCGCCATGCACCGCGCGCTGCTCGGCGCGACACTGGGACCCGCCATCGGGTTGATGGCATTCGGTTCCATCACCATCACCCTCTGGTTTGGCGGCGTGGAGGTCATTCAGGGCAACCTCACCCCCGGCAGTCTGGTGGCGTATCTGGTTTATACGATGATGGTCGCCGCGCCGATTGCCTCACTGGCGGGGCTGTACACCCAATTCCAAAGTGCGCTCGGCGCGACGGAACGGCTTTTCCAACTGCTGGACACCGCGCCCGCCATCGCCGACGCGCCCGACGCGGTGACCCTGCCACGCGTCACGGGTAACGTCATTTTCGACGGGGTGAGTTTTGAATATTCCTCGAATGTGCCGGTGCTGCGCAACGTCACTTTTGCCGCGCAACCGGGACAGGTCATCGCGCTGGTGGGTCCCAGTGGAGCGGGAAAAACCACGCTTATCAACCTGATTCCCCGTTTTTACGATGTCACGGCAGGGCAAGTTTCCATTGACGGGCACGATGTGCGCCACGTCACCCTGAGCAGTCTGCGGGAACAAATCGGCATTGTGCCCCAAGACCCGCTGCTCTTTTCGGAAAGTGTGCGGGAAAATATTCGGTACGGGAAACTGAACGCCACCCAATCGGAGGTGGAAGCCGCCGCCCGCGCCGCCAACGCCCACGATTTCATCGTGAACGAACTGCCCGACGGCTACGACACGATGGTGGGGGAACGCGGGGTGAAGTTGAGCGGCGGTCAGCGCCAGCGAGTCGCCATTGCGCGCGCCATTCTGAAAGACCCGCGTATCCTGATTTTGGATGAAGCGACCTCGTCGCTCGACAGTGAAAGCGAGCAATTGGTGCAAGAAGCGCTGGAACGGCTCATGCACGGGCGAACAACCTTCGTCATCGCCCACCGGCTGAGCACCATCACCAACGCTGATTGGATTGTGGTGCTCGCGCGCGGGGAACTAGTGGAACAAGGCACACACGCCGACCTGCTGGCGCGCCCCGACGGACTCTACGCCCGATTGCACCATCTGCAATTCGCCGCCAATGGGGTGGAGGTATTGTAGTTTTACCCTCCCCCTGCCCCCTCCCTTATAAGGGAGGGGGGAAATATCCCCTCTCCCCAAAGGGGAGAGGGTTAGGGAGAGGGGGAATTTTGCACTATTCCCTTCGCCTCATCCCACAGCGATTTCCATTCCGCCGGTTGAAGTTCCTGCAAAACCAACCCCCGCTCGTGCGCGAGTCTTTCCACCCATTTGAACCGCGCCGTGAACCGCCGGTTGCTCCCCCGCAGGGCGCTTTCGGGGTCAATCTTCATCTTTCGCGCCAAATTAACCACCACAAACAGAAAATCGCCCACCTCCGACTCAATGTCGGCGTGATTGTCCGCTTCGGCAATTTCGCGCGCTTCTTCCACCAACTTCTCCAAAACCCCTTCGATGGTCTGCCATTCAAAACCAAGTTCCACCGCTTTCTGGGAAATATTCAACGCCTGCGACAACGCGGGGAGCGTCGGGGGCACGCCATCCAGCGCCGAGGCGGGCGCATCGTCCGCACCATTGCCGTTTTCCGCCTTTTCCCGCGCTTTGATTGCCGCCCAATTCGCCGTCACTTCCTCCGCGCTGTTCACCGACACATCCCCGAAAACGTGCGGGTGGCGGCGCACAATCTTCGCATCAATATACCGAATCACATCCGCCATCCGAAACTCGTCCGCCTCACTGCCGATTTGCGCGTGCAGCAAAATTTGCAACAGCACATCCCCCAACTCCTCCGCCAGCGCAGGCATATCGCCCGCATCCAACGCTGCCAACGCCTCGTGCGTCTCTTCCAGCAGATACGGTCGCAAACTTTGATGCGTCTGTTTTTTATCCCACGGACAACCACTCGGCGCGCGCAGATGGGCAATCGTTTCCTGAAACTTGGTCAGCCCCAGCGCCTCTTTTTGAGGCGGAAGGAAAATCGCCGTCGCCGCATCATCCCACCCCGCCAGCGAACCCACCTGCACGCCATTCGCGGTGACGGATTGAAGGGGGGCATCGGCGGGGTACATCGTTCCCAGCGCGCGGCGCAGGGGCGCAATCAAATCGGGGTGATAAATGCCCGTGACGAGCGCGGGTCGGTGCGGCTCCAACGGGGGATGGTGGAAACTGCACGCGAGGGTCGCATCCAGAATTTGCAGCCCGGCGGCGGGCGAAAGTTTCAGCGCGTTCAGCGTGCGGGAAAGCTCGTCGGGCGCGGAAATGAGTTTCACCGCCACGCCCCGTTCCGCCGCCAGCGATTCAATCACCGGCACGGCGGCATCGTCCAGCCGGGGGTCGCCCGGAACCAGCAACACCGAGGGCATCTCCGCCAGCAATTGTTCCGCCAGTGTGCGGAAACCGTCGCTCAACCCGTCCGCCGCATCGAACACGGGGGTCACCTGTTGCGCCATCGGCGCGGGTAGTTTGCTGAACACGGCGCGCACGCCCTGCACAATCGGCTGGGCAATGGCGGGCAGTGGTGCTTCGGCGTGAATATTCCGCCCCAATCCGATGATGAATACTGTTTTTTGCACGTTTTTTTCTCCCAATTTGATGATGTCAACCCGGCTATTATACGACCGGCAAGAGACATTGCCAACCCCGCCAATGCCTGTTATAATTCCGGTAGAAAACTCTGTATAAAATGATAAAGGTGCTCCGTGGCGAAGATACTTGTTGTTGACGATGAACCCGAAATGAGAGAAATGTTGCGAATGGGGCTGATTGACCATACGGTCGTGGTTGCCTCTGACGGGGTGGACGCGCTGCTGAAAGCCGCCCGCAATACGCCCGATTTAATTGTGCTGGATGTAAAAATGCCTGGTATGGATGGCTTTGAAACATGCCGCCGCCTCCGCGCCGACCCCAGTCTGGCGCACATTCCGGTCATTTTTGCCACCTCGCAAGATACGCTTTCCGACAAGTTGGAAGGGTACGATGCCGGTGCGGACGATTACGTCATCAAACCGTTTGATTTGACCGAATTGCAATTGCGCATCCGCGCGGTATTGCGCCGCATCCGCCCCACAACCACAGAAGTCGAACTGGAAGTGGGTGAGGTAAAATTAAACCTATTGAATCGGGAAGTTACAACCCCGCGCAACACAATCGTTTTAACCCCCACTGAGTTCAGTTTGCTGGAATATATGATGCGGCATCCGGGTTCACTCCTGCCCACCAGTAAATTGCTTGAAGACGTTTGGGACTACCCGCCCGGTGTGGGCGACCCCGCTCTGGTGCGTATGCACATTCGTAACCTGCGGGAAAAACTGGAAGAAAACCCGTCGAAACCCAAATACATCGCTACAGTGGGCAGGCAGGGGTACACCATTCGCGGATAGTGTCCCGCCGTAGCAATTTTGACAGACTTTCGCCCTAATGTTATGCTTTCATCCGCCGCAGTCCGCGGCGCATTTTTGCATGGAATGAGGAAGGCATGACCAACCACGAACCCGGTCAAGCAAATCAAACCAAACCGTTCGCACCTGCCAGCATCCTACCGGACCCCACACGGAAGAAACAATCTCCGCTTTTGTGGCTTGGGCTGGGGGGTGCTGCCCTTTTTTTGTGCATCCTGATTGTGCTGGTGGGCAGTATTTTCGTCTTCCGCCGCAACGGTGATGGCACGCCGACCCGTCAAGCCGATGCAAATACCGCCCCCACCGCCGTCACCGTGGCAACCAACACCACCGCCGCCAACCCGTCGCCCACGGCAGCGGGCGGCACAGCACCCACAAAAACCTCCGCCTCAGTTGCCGCCCCCACCCCCACCCCAACCGACCCCCCCAGGTCAAACCGCTTCCAACCCGTCACCGCCACTGGCCCAACCCGCGCCCCCACCACGCCCCTAACACACTCCGTCCACGCCCCCCCCGCGGAGCCCTCTGCT
>CAZMXX010000288.1:0-5399 GCA_964570315.1 uncultured Anaerolineaceae bacterium
GCCCTTTATTTGCAGGAACTATCGTTCGCTATGACGGTGGAATCGCATTTTTGAGTGCGGAATTGGCATTCTGGAAAATCATCGGTTATAATAAATTATGTTTTGTCACGTCAAAGACAAACATTTGAAACCTTAACGAGGAGACATTTTAATGAGTCGTTTTGAAGAATTAAAAGCAATGGTCGAAGCAATGGAAGATGACTTCCAAAAATTCTACGACAAAGGCAACAAAGCCGCCGGAACCCGTGTGCGCAAAAGCATGCTGGAACTGAAAAACAAAGCGCAAGAAATCCGCATTGAAGTGCAGGAACTGAAAAACAAAGCGTAAGTTTTTTCAGGCAAAAAAGGCGATGGAAATTTCTCCATCGCCTTTTTTATTTGCCCGTCACATCCGCCTGCCCGCCTGAATATCGCCCGCCGTCAACCCCTCGGCGAAGAACGCCCACAGTCCGAGCAATGCTTCCGGCAACGCCTGCGAAATATGCACCAGCACCACCGCCGCCGCGACCACCGCTTTCTGCTCATCCGTGACCAACGGCGCGCCGATGAGTTGAAAGCTGATTGCCAGCGTGAGATAGCCCGCCCCTTCAAACAGCCCGACGCCGCCCGGCGCACCGGGAATGGTCAACCCGAAAGCGAGCATCGGCAGTAGCAGCACCGCCGCAAAAAAGGGCACCGGCGCGTGAAAATCAAACGCCAGCAGCACGGGATAGAACGACAACGGAATAAACGCCCACGTCGCCAGCGAAAGCACCGTCACCATAAAAAGCTGTTTCCCGTCCCGCAGCGACTCCAGCCCACCGGCGAATGCCGCCATCAGCGCCAGCACCTTTTCCGCCAGCGCAGCGGGCAACAGCCGCCCGACCAGCGTCTCGAACCAGTGGCGGCGGGTCAGAAAAAGCACAATCCCCCCCAACGCCAGTAGATAAAACGCCGCCCCCACCAAACCGATTTTCTGTAATTGAGAGTCGCTCACGCCGAATAGCACCAGCCCCACCAGAATGAGCAGCATGGTCAGCCCGTCGAAAATCCGCTCGACCACCACCGTGGCGAAAGCGCCCGTTTTTGAAATGCCGGTGGAACGCCCGATGACATACGCCCGCAGAAACTCGCCCGCGCGGGCAGGCAGCACCATATTCCCGCCGATGCCAATCATCCCCGCCCGAAAAGCAGGCGCGAAAGAAATATCGCCCATCGGCTTGAGCAGCCACTGCCACCGCCAAATCCGAAACAACAGATGCGCCATCAACGCCACCACCGATGGAATCATCCACCACCAGCGCGCTTCGGCGAGTGCCGTGCCCACTTCCGCCAGATTCAATTGGGCGAAAACCAAATCGAGAAAAAACAGGCTAATGCCGATGTTCAGCGCGTTGGTGCGCCAACCGGCAGACAACCGATTCACCGCCGCCAGCAGCGCAATCACCCCGAAAAACGCCGCCATCGCCCAATGATACCCGTCGCCGAGCGATACCGCTCGGTACACAAAAAAGGCGGCGAGCAACGCCAGTATCAGCACCGGCGCCAGCCGCGCCGCATTCTTTTTGAGCCATTCAGATAATGATTGCAATGAACTTCTCCCTAAATTGACATTTATCCGTTTCCCACTGATAATTGTCCATTATAACCGATTTATACCGAGAAACCAATGTCGAATCCCAAAAATACATATCAACTTCTGGATAGCGGTAACTTTGAAAAACTGGAGCAAGTGGGGCGCTATCGGCTCATCCGCCCCAGCCCGCAGGCGATATGGCAGCCGCGTCGCCCCAAACTGTGGCGCACCGCCGATGCGCACTACCGGCGCAGCAGTTCCGGCGGCGGCAGTTGGGATTTCAAACAGAAATTGCCGGAACAGTGGCACATTCAATATGGCGGCTTGACGCTGAAAATAAAACTGACCAATTTCGGGCATTTGGGGATGTTTGCGGAACAAGCTGAAAATTGGCGCTGGATTGCGGCGCAAATTGCCAAATCGAAGCGGAAACCCGTGCGGGTACTGAACACCTTCGCCTACACCGGCGGCAGTTCGCTGGCGGCGGCACAAGCGGGCGCAGAGGTGGCGCACGTGGACGCGGCGCGCGGCATCGTCAGTTGGGCGCGGGAAAACGCGGCGCTTTCCGGACTGGATGACCGCCCCATCCGCTGGCTAGTGGACGATGTGAGCAAATTTGTGGCGCGGGAAATTCGACGGGGGAACCGTTATGACGGTATCATCCTCGACCCGCCATCATTCGGGCGCGGCAAAAAAGGGGAAGTGTGGAAATTTGAAAACGACCTGCCCAAACTGCTGGAAATGTGTCGCCAAATTTTAAGCCCGAAGCCGCTATTTGTGCTGTTGAGCGCTCACACGCCTGGCTTCACCCCGCTGGCATTGGAAAATCTGTTGGGGGATATGATGCGCGGTTTCGGCGGCACATTGTCCCATTTGGAAATGACCATCCCCGAAACGGACAGCCCCCGTCGCCTGCCCAGCGGCACGATGGCGCGGTGGACGGCGGAATGAGACGTGACAAGCGACGGATGTGCAGGTGAGAAAATGAGCAGGTGTGCAACCCTGCAACTCTGCAACCCTGCAACCCTGCAACTTTGAACTTGAAACTTGGGACTTTGAACTTGAAACCGACCTCCATCTCCAGCCTGCAAAATCCGAAAATCAAAAACGTGGTGAAACTCCGGCAGCGAAAACACCGCGACCGCCAACGGTTAATGCTGATTGACGGCGCGCGCGAGTTGCGGCTTGCGCTGGCGAACAACTTTCCGCTGGACACCCTCTATCTGTGGGACGAACGGGCAGCCCGGCACACCGACCTGCTGGCGCGGGCGGAAGCGCGCTCGGTGCGGGTACAGCCGGTGACGGAAAGTGTGTTCCGCAAAATCGGCTACGGCGACAACCCCGATGGCGTGCTGGCGGTTGCCCCTCAGCCCGATTTCCCGCTCAACGCGCTCCCCTGCCCGCCCGATGCCCTCTTTCTGGTGGCGGAAGGGGTGGAAAAGCCGGGCAATCTCGGCGCGATGTTGCGCTCGGCGGACGCAGCGGGCGTGACCGCGCTCATTCTGTGTGACACCGCAACCGACATCTGCAACCCGAACACCATCCGAGCCAGCCGGGGCGCGTTTTTCACCGTGCCGATTGCGGCGGCATCATCCACGGCGGCACTGCGATGGTTACGCGCAAATGGGGTGCAAATTGTGGCGGCATCGCCCGCCGGAAAGATTTTTCATTTCGAGGTGGATTTGCGTCCCGCCACCGCCATCGCCGTGGGCGCAGAACATTCCGGGTTGACAGCGCGCTGGTTCGATGGAACTTTGGTGAAAATCCCGATGGTCGGGCAGGTTGATTCACTGAATGTCGCTCAAAGCGCGTCCATTCTGCTGTTTGAAGCGGTGCGTCAGCGAATGGCAAGCAGGTGAGAAAATACGAAAGTGAGAAAGTGAGTACACAGCTCACCCACTCACCGGCTCACTTGCCAATACGGAAATGAACGCCCGCAACTCCGGCGTCGGGTCGGGCGGGGTGAGCAAAAATAATTCGTAAGTGATGGGATACGCCCCGTTGGCGATATTTTCCGGCGTCGGGAGCATATCCTCCACCGCCAGCACCTTCACCGAATCATCTGCCAGCGCCGCGCTGATATAACCCACCGCGCCCGGCGTTTCCGCCACAAACGCCCGCAGAGCCTCGGCATCGGGGAACACCCGCGCCATCGGCGTGATGCGCTGTCCCGCCATCACTCGCTCATCGAAGACCGCCCGCGTGCCGGAATCGGTTTCGCGCACGGCAACGGTCACATCCCCCGCGCCGTGCGGAATATCCCCCCAGCGATAAATTTCGCCCGCGAACAGGCGCTGCAATTCCAGCAGCGTCACCCCTGCCACCCCGTTATCGGGATGGGTGATGATGGCGATGCCATCGCGAGTGAGCGGCAATTGTTCAAACCGGTCCGCTCCGGGCAGCAACGTCGAGACTACCGCCGCGTCCGCCGCACCGTTCCACAGCGCGTCAAGCGCGCGCACCGTGGCGCGTTCATCCACCGAAACGGTCACGGTGGGATTGGCAGCAGAGAAGGTTTTTGCCGCACGCGAAACCTGCGCCATCGCCGCCGGAACCGTGACCACCCGCAACGTGACCGGCGCGGGCGGCTCCACTGTTTGCGAGCAGGCAACGAGAACAAAGGTTACTGCCATTAAAACTATGATGGTGGAAAATAGTTTCATCATACCATACGCCGCAGGTGAGAAAGTGTGAAAGTGGGTATAGCTCACCCGCTCACGTTCGCACTTTTTCACTTTCTATCGAATGAGCGCCATCACCAGCATGAACAGCCCGAATGCCCACACGTACCACACAAACAGGTACAGACTGCGGCGGCGAATATAGGTTAAGAAATAATGGATGGCGGCATATCCGCTGACCAAAGCGGCGATGAAGCCCGCCGCCAGCAGCAACATTTCACCGGATTGAATCCCGACATCGAGCGCGTCTTTAAATTGCAGTGCCCACGCGCCGAAGATAATCGGCAGGGCGAGCAAAAAACTGAACCGCGCGGCGGCTTCGCGCTTGATGCCCAGCGCCAACCCGGCGGCGATGGTCGAGCCGGAACGGGAAATCCCCGGCGCGATGGCAGCGGCTTGCGCCAGCCCGATGAGGATGCCGTCTTTCCAGCCGATGGATTCCATTTCGCGCGTGCGCTGCGCAACCTTTTCGCTGAAGAAAAGGATGCCACCGGTGATGAGCAGGAAAATCGAAACCAGCAGCGGCGTACCGAAAAGCTGTTCAAATAAATCGTTGAGCAGATACCCCGCCAGCGCCGCCGGCACCGAACCGACCACCAGCAGCCAGCCCAATTTGCCGAAAGGGTCATCCAGATTACGGTCGTGCAGGGTTTTCAACACCCCCAGCACAATCTGTCCGATGTCTTTGCGGAAATAAATCACCACCGCCACCAGCGTGCCCAAATGAACCGTAGTGTCGAAGGTGAGTCCGGGGGCGTCCCAATTGAGCAGCCACGGAATCAGCACCAGATGTCCGCTGCTGGAAATGGGCAGAAACTCTGCCACACCCTGTAAAATCCCGAGTATGATTGCTTGAAGAATGGTCATAAAAATCTCCGATAGTTAGAAGTATGGAGCAGGAAGCAAGAGTTATTTGCGTCGCTGCGTACTGGAAATTAGTCCGTGCAAAAGTTTGCCAACAGTATTGGCTCGCACCATTAACTCATCTTTGGAAGGAATATATCCCAAATCCTCCGCAAGAATGAAGTAGTATTTCAACTCTTCCAAAGAACCTTCTGAAATATTGTAGAATCTGATTTTTTCCTGGATACCATATCGCCGAAAACCTTCAGAAAGTGTTTTAAAAGTGGTGCAAGGGGTAGAAATGTAGCAAACTATAGGGT
>CAZMXX010000289.1:0-5387 GCA_964570315.1 uncultured Anaerolineaceae bacterium
CCCTTACATTTCCACGTCAAAGTATTGTTTGTCAAGCGACTTTGCAACAGCCCTGGGAATACGGGGCGTTTCAGCGTTTTGGCGGAATTGGGGAGAGCGGATTATTCGTCCGGTTCATCCAAATCAAGGATGGAAGGTCCGCCGAATTCGTGGCAGTGCCCGCACCCGATGGCGGGTTCGTCCACGTCGAGGAAATATTCGCTGCACCAGCCATGCACGTCCACCTTGCGCCCGAAGCCCAGAAAGCCCTTTTTGGCGATGGCGTCCAGCACCAAATTGGGGCAGGCATTTTGTCGCAAAATGTCGGGGACGGGGCACACGTGGCACAGCGAAGGTTCCCATCGGGGCGAGTCCGTGTTCGCTTCCAGCAATCGGCACGCTTCAATATCTCTGCCCCGATGGTAATCGCCGAAGAAGTATTTACATTCTTTGCCGGCGGGATTTTTCATTGCGTTACACGCGGGTGATGTATTCGCCGGAGCGGGTGTCCACGCGGATGACATCGCCTTCGTTGATGAAAAGGGGCACTTGCACTTCCAGTCCGGTGGAAAGCGTGGCGGGTTTGCTCGCGCCGGTGGCGGTATCGCCCGCGAAACCGGGTTCGGTGGCGACGACTTCCATTTCCACGGTGGTGGGAATTTCGACGTCAATCGGTTCGCCATTGTAGGTGGAAAGTTTCACCTGCATGCCGTCTACCAGAAAGGGGATGATTTCAGCCAGCGTTTCTTTGCCCAGCGCGGGCTGTTCGTAGGTTTCCGTGTTCATGAAATAGTATAAATCGCCATCATTGTACAAATATTGCACTTCCTGATGGTCGAGGCGCACATCCTGCACTTTTTCGCCGGAGTTGAACGTCTTTTCGGTGATGCTTCCCGTGCGCAGGTTGATGACTTTTGTGCGGACGGTCGCGCCGCCGCGCGCCATTTTGATGTGCGTATAATCAAGCACTTTGAACAGGTCTTTGTTGTCTTCAAAGGTTGTGCCTTTGCGTAGTTTGTTTGCTTCAATCATTGATGATGTCTCCAGCTAGTTATTTGTGGCTATTATAACACGTCAAATTGTAATTGCGAAAATATCCCCTCATTTTATGACTTTTTGAGCCATTCAGCGGCGGCGCGGGGCAAGTCGGAACTGTCGCCCTGCCGCAGGGTCACATCGGGCAGCGATTCCAGAAATACTTTGCCGTATTGTTTGGTCAGCACCCGTTTGTCCATCACCACCACCACTCCCCGGTCGGTGCGGGTGCGGATGAGCCGTCCGAAGCCCTGCCGGAAGTGCAAAACGGCTTCCGGGATGGAATACTGGCTGAAGGCGTTGTCGAAGGTTTCGCTGCGGGCTTGAAAAACGGGGTCGCTGGGGACGGCAAAGGGGATTTTGGCAATCACCACGCAACTCAGGTCATCGCCGGGGATGTCCACCCCTTCCCAGAAACTGCGCGTGCCGAGCAACACCGCTTTTTCCGCCGTTTTGAAATTCTCCAGCAGTTGGCGGCGGCTCGCGCCCGTGCCCTGCTGGTACAGCACAATATCGCTTTCCGCAAGGGGCTGGCGAATGGCGTTGGCGGTGTTGCGCAGATGGCTGTACGCGGTGAAGAGCACCAGCATACGCCCGTTGATGGCGCGCGCCAAATCCACCATCGTTTGCTCGAAGGTTTTTTGGAAGCCGGCGGTATTCGGTTCGGGGATGTTGGTCAGCACGTAAACCAGCGTGGATTGTTTATAATCAAAAGGGGAGCCGACGGAAAGCTCCGCCACATCCCACGCGCCGAGGCGTTCTTTGGCGTATTCAAAGCTGTTGTCGGTGCGCAGGGTCGCCGAGGTGAGAATCACACTCTCTTTCTGGTCGAACAAATGCTGGCGCACCAGATTTCCGACGTGCAGCGGGGCGGCGTGCAGCGAGACATCTTGCGTGCGCACTTTCTCTTCCAGCCACGTGATGGTCTCTTCGTCCGATTCCGCCAAAATCAGGCTCAGGTGTTCCTTCACTTCATCCAGCAACAAACGGGTGGTATTGAGCGATTGTGCCAAATCTTCCCAGCCGTCCACATCGACGAAATCAACGCCATCCCACACTTTATGCGCCCGGGTGAGCAGTTTGTCCAGTTCCGCCAATTGCAAATCGGCGTTGTCCCACGCCATTTCAACATCGCTCCAGCCGGGTTGCAACCGCATTCGGGGCGAAATTCGCAGTTTGCGGTCGTATTGATTGTTGGGCTGTTTGTTGAAATCCGCCATAAAAGTTTGCAGCACATCAAACAGCACAACGATGGATTTATGTGCATTTTGAGCCACTGTTCGGGATTTTTTAGCCAGCGATTCCAGCGCGTCCAACGCTTCAAAAACGCGGTGACGGCGCAACTGCCCGGTCATCTTGGAAAGCGGACTGGTTTTCGCGTCCTCCAGCGACGACAGCAGTTGAAGGATACTTTTTTCGTTGGCGGAAAAACTGAGCTGGCGGGTGATGGCATTTTCCAGATGGTGCGCTTCGTCAATGATGAGGTAGTGGTATTCGGGAATGGCGCGGTTGTTGACCGAAATATCTGCCAGCAGCAGGGCGTGATTCACCACCAGCACGTGCGCCGCTTCGGCGGCTTGCCGGGCGCGAGCGAAAAAGCAGTTGTGGCGCGCGCATTGGTCGGGCGGGCAGATGTCGGCGTTGGCGTTGACGTGCTGCCACAGCGCCTGCTCGGCGTAATCGGGTATGAAAAGCTCCTGCCGGTCACCGGTGAGGGTGTTCGGCATCCACACCAGAATCTTCGCCAGCATGCGCATTTCAATGGGCGAGAGGTTCTCTTTTTTGCGGTACAATTCCACCCGCCGCTCGCACACGTAATTCCCCCGACCTTTCAGCGCGGCGGTGTTGAATTCCAATTTGAGCGCTTTTTTCAGCGCGGGCAAATCTTTGTTCAAAATCTGGTCTTGCAGGTTGATGGTGTTGGTGGAGATGACCACCCGCCGGTTGTTTTCCAGCGCCCAGTGGATGGCGGGGATGAGGTACGCCATTGATTTGCCGGTGCCGGTTCCCGCTTCCACCATCAGGTGGTACGGCGCGTTGAACGCCTCGGTGATGGCGCGGAGCATCGCCACCTGCTGGGTGCGGTGCTCAAAGCCGGGCATTGCCTGCTGGATTTTCCCGTCCGGTTCCAGCAGCGACGCCAGCGCATCAATATTGAGTTTGCGCGGGGGCGTACGCGGTTCGGGCAGGGGGGTGAGCACCTCCGCCGTGAAAAGGTCATCCCGGTGGGAGGAAAGTTGTTGCGCCAGCGCGCCGCTCGATATTCCCCCCCGATATTCGCGGGACAGGTCTTTGAAAACCGGCGCCAGCGACCATTTTCCGCGTGTCGCCATATCGCTGACCAGCTTTATCACGTCGCTGCTCAGTCGCCGGGCTTCGTCCAGCAGCGCCAGAAACAGGCGGTGGGTGACGCGGGTGTCGTCCAGCGCGCGGTGAGTGGGCGGGTCGGCAATGCCCAGCAGGTGCGCCAGCGATTTGAGGCTGTAGCGGTCGGCGTGGGGGAGCAGAATGCTCGCCAGCTCGAAGGTGTCCACGCTGGGGTTGGTTTCAAAAAGCCCCTGTTTCCGCAAAAAGGACAAATCGAACTGAATATTGTGCCCGACGATGGGGCTATCGCCCACAAAACGCTGCAGCGCGCCGCGAATTTCCCGGAACTGGGGCGCATTGGCGACGGCTTCGTTGGTGATGCCCGTCAATTCCTGAATCTGGTAGGGGATGGGTTGGTTGGGGTTGACCAGCGTCTGAAATTCGTCCAGCACCCGGTCGCCCCGGAAGCGCACTGCTCCAATTTCGGTGATGCGGTCTTTTTCCGTGTCAAGTCCGGTTGTTTCGATATCAAGTGCAACGTAAATTCGTGTCACAGGGAATTCCAATCTGAGGGGATGAATTTTGAGGATAGTATAGCGATTATCCTTATTTATGGCAAGCATTTTTGTTTGCGTTTGGGCGGTGGCAAATCTAGCCGAAAGTGTCGGCTCGTGGTAAAATGGTGACACTTTGACATTCGAGGACAAAATGACCATTCAATCAACCGCTGAACGACTGAAAAAGAATATCGCCGCCGTGCTGGTGGGCAAAGACGCCACGGTGGAACTGGCGCTGGTGGCATTGCTCTGCGAGGGGCACCTGCTGATTGAAGATGTGCCCGGCATCGGCAAAACCACGCTGGCAAAAGCGATTGCCCGCTCACTCGGCTGCGATTTTTCGCGCATTCAATTCACCCCCGATTTGCTCCCCAGCGACATCAGCGGGGTGTCCATCTTCAACCAAAACACGCGCGAATTTGAATATCGCCCCGGTCCCATCCTGAGCCAAGTTGTGCTGGCGGATGAAGTCAACCGCGCCACCCCGCGCACCCAAAGCGCCCTGCTCGAAGCCATGCAGGAGCGCACCGTCACCGTGGATGGCGTGACCCATCCCATCCCCCGCCCGTTTTTGGTGATGGCGACGCAGAACCCCATCGAACTGGAAGGCACGTTCCCCCTGCCGGAAGCGCAAATCGACCGTTTTATGATGAAAATTGAGCTGGGCTATCCCACCGACGCGGAAGAAAACGAAATTTTGTTGCGCTACCAAAAAACCGACCCCCTCGACGCGCTGACCGCCGTGACCAACCCGGCTGAACTGCTGGAAAACCAGCGCGCCGTGCGGGAAATCTCGGTGGAAGAGAGCGTGCGGCAATACATTGTCAAACTGGTGCAAGCCACCCGCACCCATTCGGCGGTTGATTTGGGCGCCAGCCCGCGCGGCAGTATGGCGCTCTATCGGGCGGCGCAAGCGTTGGCGGCAATGCGCGGGCGCACCTTCGTCCTGCCCGACGACGTGAAATATCTCGCCCCGTTTGTGCTGACCCACCGCGTGGTCATCAGCCCGCAAACCCGACTGCGCGGGCGCACGCCGAAAATGGTGCTGGCTGACATCATCGAAAGTGTCCCCGTGCCGGTGGAGAAATTCGCCGCCTGAAAAAAATTGCGTCAAAAAAATGTCATCATCTGCCCAAACCAAACGCGATGTTTTGCAACTCCTTCGGCTGGCGGCGTACCTGCCGCTCTTCCTGCTGTTCATCGGGCTGGCGCTGGTGGTCGCCGCCGTCATCGGGCGGCTGCCGTTGCCCGGCGGCATCGTGCTGGAGCCGGGCAAACATCGCCGCGCCGGGCGTGCCGTCGCTTTTGTGGTGGGATTGCTGGTGTGGTTCGGCGTGTGGGGCGGTTTGGGGCTGGTTGCCGCACGCGGGTTTTCTCTTTCAGGAAGGAATGACCTTCCGCCGGTGGCGACACAGCGTGCGTTTGCCACCGCGCTGCCCACCGCCACACCAAAGGCGATGATGGGAACGCCCACCGCCACACCGACCCCTTTGCCATCCCCCACGGCTC
>CAZMXX010000290.1:0-5385 GCA_964570315.1 uncultured Anaerolineaceae bacterium
GCGAGCCGATGAGCCGGTTCACCGAGCTTTCGTCCATGTATTCGCTCATATCCAGGGTGATGAGCGCGTCTTCCGTGCCGAACATGAATTCCGCCAGCGCCTTCGCCAGTTCGCTTTTGCCCACGCCGGTGGGACCCAAAAACAGAAATGAGCCGATGGGACGTTTGGGGTCTTTCAGCCCGACGCGCGCCATTTTCACCGCGCGGCTCAATGCCAGCACCGCTTCATTCTGCCCGATGATACGTTTGTGCAGATGTTCCACCATTTGGGCATAGCGGTTGCGCTCGTCCGCGCCCATGCTGGAAACGGGAATGCCGGTGAGCATGCTCACGGCAACCATCACATCTTCCGGGTTGAGGGTGCGGTCGGCGGCGATGTTGCCCACCGGCTGCCCCTGCGCGCTCATGTTCAGCAGGGCGCACGCCCGGTGGAGGAGATGTACCGCCGCGCCGGGGAGCGGATTTTCAGTCAGATAACGTTTTGCCAGCCGCGAAACTTCCGGCAAACTTTCCGGCGCAATGGTCAATTGATAATCTGTCTGGAAGCGGGGGAGGAGGGCGCGCAAAACCTCCGTGGTTTCTTTTTCATCGGTGGGGGGGATGGTGAAACGGGTGCTGTTCTGGGTGATGGTGGCGTTGCCCGCCAGCCGGTCATCGAACCTGCCGGGGGTTGCCGTGCCGATGATAACCACATCGTTGCCGAAAAAGGCTTTTTGCAGTTCAACGCCCGCTTTTTCGGGGAATTCGGCGCGGAAGCCGCCAAAAAAGCGCGCGATATTCGGCACAAAAAGGATACCCCCCTGCGCCTGCCGCAAGCCGCCGCGCACCGTTTTCAGCGAATTGTCCAGCAGCGCCTGCTCATTCATTTCGATGACCGATTTCAACCCGGCGGGACCTTTCCCGTCGGCGATGAGTTGGGCGAGGCTGTAGACCATCGCCCGTTTGCCCACGCCGGTTGCGCCCACCAGAATGGCATGCCGGTTGTGCGCCATGCTCAACAGGCTGACCAGTTCGTTCAGTAATTTGTCCCGAAAATAAACCGGCGCCATCCGCCCGTTTTTCGCCAGCGCCACGTGGTCGCGGGTGGCGGCATGGGGCGAAATGGTGGGGTCGGGGAGCAAGTCCATCACCGCCGAAACGGTGATGCCCGCATCGGTGAGCAGGCGGCTGACGCTGACGCGGCGTTCCGGCATCATCGCCAGCACGTGTTCCGTGCCGCAGCGCATTTCGTTGCGCGCCTGCGCCAGGGTGTACCCTTCATCAATCAAGTACAGAATGTCATCGCCCAGCGGCACGCGCTGATTGCCGTCCGTTTCAAAGTCAAAGTTCACATCCACCGTCATGCGGTTGGCGGCGGCGCGGGCGACTTTTTCCTCAAACGATTTCCAATTGATGCCGCGCTGGTTCGCCAACTGCCGCAAAATCTGGTGCGCAGCAGTATCGGGCATTTTGAGGAAAGTGTGCAGCAGAATTTCGGCGGTCATCACCCGCCGGTTGAGCGATTGCATTTCTGTGGCGGCTTGATAGAGTGCCTGTGTCAAATCTTCCGCCGGAATTTTGGTTGAAAGTGTGCCTCGTTTTGCCATAATTTACTTGTCGTGTCCTTGTGTTTGACCAATGAGAGTATAGAAGTCGATTTCTTTAATGATGCGAATGGAATGTCCTTTTGATATTAATTCTTCTGCTTTTCGATGTTTTGAGCTTTTTTTCTGACCATTTAATTTTGAAATATCTTGATCGCCGACCACAAGTAATGTTGTTTTTTGTGTAACATTGGAGACAACTGTGCATCCGGCGTTAGCCGCCAAATCTGCTGCCTTTCTTCTGGGTATTTGTAATGAACCAGTGAAGCATAATATTTCACCGTATAATTTACCCTCTGGATTACCATCTCGTTTCGCCGATAAATGATTGAATTGACTTGTGATTGGTTGTTCTACTCGTTTAATCCATTCATTCAACCCAATTCCTGTTTGTTTGATTGCGGCTAATACTACCTGACCAGTGGCTTTTGCATCTTCAAGAGCGTTGTGGTGTTTAAATTCATATCCGATATAGTTGCAAAGGTTCTCCAAACCATAGCCACGTTTTGCAAATTGTTGCCATGCACGTCTGGCTATCTTTGCCGAATCAAGCCATACAGTTTGTAATGGTTGAAGGTGATATTTAGAAAATGCCCGAGCAATGGAGACTTGATCAAAGTGAGTGTGGCTTATGCAGATATTGCTACTTGCAAAATTTTCAAGAATAGAAACTACATCGGGTAATTTTGGAGATTGTTTTACGTCATCCTCGGTAATGCCATGGATGCTAATATTTGCCGAATCAAAATAATCTTCCGGGTTTATCAACGAACACCATTGATCAGTTAGTTCTCCGTTAGAGTATTTAGCTATCCCAATTTGACAAATGGAACTCAAATCAGTATTTGCGGTTTCTACATCAATAACAATAAAGTCGTCCATCATTGTATCCGTGTGTGAGATTATCCATTTCTCTTGTTACTTTTAACCTCTAACCTCCGTTCGGGGTTTTTGTCATTCCGAAAATTTCCGAAGAAAATTATCCGGGATCCACAAGAAAAAACTTCTGGATTCCCGCGAAAGCGGGAATGACATGCCACGATTCTTTGAAAAACAAACGATTTCCTTCTTTTGAAAAAACTCTGAATTCAGGTTACTTTTAGTTCTCTTCCGAAAATATAACCTTTACTCCCGTCAAAGAACACACAATCTCGGTTGGTGTTTCAGTATCAATATCAAGGTCTTTTCCTGCAAGACCTTGCCATTGAGCTAGATAATAAAGCGTACCTTTTTTCGTTTTTCCTTTGAATGTCGGGGGAACGCCACCTTTCCAACTTAACACCATCAATTCCCCGTTTTTTGCACGTGTTGCCAAATCGGGGTTTTCTTGGCTCATTTGTCTGCCTCGCTCCCAACACCAAATTAGACCGTTGTCAACATCTCTCCATCTATGTTCCATATCAATAAAATCTCTTATTTTTGCTGTAATAGGGCGTTTTATTCGCATAATTTTATACTCCTAATCTTCGAAATCAATCTTTGTTAATATCGAATGTTGAAGCTGTGAAATTCACTCGGCGATTGGTATTCCACCGCCACCGAATCGACCCGTGCGTGTCGGGGACCGTGTTCGCACCACGCCAGCATTCTCTCCACGGCGGATTTTTCGCCGCAGAAAACGGCTTCCACCTGCCTGCCGCCGGGTAAATTTCGCACCCAGCCGGTGATGCCCAGCTCGTGCGCCTTCATTTGGGTGTAATAGCGGAAGCTCACGCCCTGCACACGCCCTTCGATGATTGTGTGCGCTTGGATGGTCTCCATAGTTCCTCCGGAGGGACTGGAGATTGAAACAATCGCCAATTAACCAAAAACAGCCGTCATCAACGGCTCATTCCACACCATTACTCCCCATCCCGCCAAAATCAGAAAAGGTCCGTAGGGGATGAACGTTTTCATGGTCGCGCGGCGGGTTATCAGCAAAATGACGGACACCGCCCCGCCGAGCAAAATGCCGTATAACAACGCCAGCGTGATGTTCGGAAAGCCGATAATCAGCCCCAAAAAGGCGGAGAGGGTGACATCGCCCTCGCCCATTGCCCCCCGCGCGAGGAGCGCAATCAAGTAGAAGGCTACAAATCCCACCGCCCCGCCCAGAATGGCGAGCTTCCATGCGAAGACGGGCGAAAACGGACTGCCCGCCAGCGCGAGCAAAATGGCGGGGAAAATGACCACGTGCTGGATGAGCCGGTGTTCCAAATCGGTGATGAACAGAAGAGTCAGGATGCCGGTGTAAAGCGCAACCCATCCGAAATACGGTGTCAGCCCGAATTGGCGATACAGCACCACCAGCAGAATGGGGAAAAGCAGTTCCACCACCCACAGCCGCCCGCCGACGGGTTTCCCGCAGGCGGCGCAGTGACGATTGCCGGTGAGAGTCGCCAGCAGTCCGCTCCACGCGATGACCGGGCGGGGGGCGTGGCAAATTTCGACGGGCTGGGGGGAATCTTCCCCCAACTTTGCGGTGGACACCGCTTCTGTCCCGTCGAAGTTCAAACGGCGGGTGCAGAAAGGTGTCTGCCACAGTCTTTCTTTCAGCGGCAAAACCGAAGCGATGTGGTTTATCAGCACGGCGGTCAGCCAGCCGAAAAGTATAATGGCAAAAATGGTCAGGTTCATACGAAACATGCTATCATATCGCCATAAAAACAGCAAACAGTTTGATGGCTTTGACTATTTTTTATCCCGATTGTACCATCTCCGGTGGAGGAACCATCATGCATGAACAACGAAAAGCCGACCATATCCGTATCAATTTGGAAGAGGATGTGAATTTCGCCACGTTGACCACCGGGCTGGAGCATTATCGATTTGAACATAATGCCGTGCCGGAGCTGGATTTGGCGGCGGTGGATACGACCACCGAATTTTTGGGGAAATCGCTGCGTGTCCCCCTGCTCATCTCTTCAATGACGGGCGGCACGGGCGAGGCGTCGCTCATCAACCGGCGGCTGGCGGAAGCGGCGGAAACGGCGGGCATTGCGATGGGGGTTGGCAGTCAGCGGGCGGCAATTGAAACGCCCGCGCTGGCGGAAACCTTCCGGATTCGGCAGTACGCGCCGCACGCGCCGATTTTCGCCAACTTGGGCGCGGTGCAACTCAACTACGGGTATGGGGCGGACGCTTGCCGCCGGGCGGTGGATATGGTTGAAGCGGATGCGCTCATCCTGCATTTCAACGCTTTGCAGGAAGCGGTGCAGCCGGAAGGGGACACAAATTTTGGGGGATTACTGGCGCGGGTCGAGGTGGTTTGTTCGGCGTTGCCCGTGCCGGTCATTGCCAAGGAAGTCGGGTGGGGATTTTCCGAGGAGAACGCGCGGCGGCTGGCGGCGTGCGGTGTCGCCGCCATCGACGTGGCGGGAGCGGGGGGCACATCGTGGTCGCAGGTGGAGATGTATCGCGCTCCCACCGAACATCACCGGCGGGTGGCGGCAACCTTTGTGGATTGGGGCATTCCCACCGCCGAAGCGATTCTGGCGGCGCGTGCCGGTGCGCCGGATGTGCCGGTCATCGCCAGCGGCGGGTTGCGGTCGGGGCTGGACATCGCCAAAGCCATCGCGCTCGGCGCGCAATTGGGGGGGATGGCGAGTCCCTTTTTGCGGGCGGCGGTCTATTCTACCGAGGCGGTGCTGGCAGAGGTGGCGGTGGCGGAGTCGACGCTGCGGATTGCCATGTTCGCGGCGGGAATCGGCTCGGTGGCGGCGTTGCGGGGAACCTCGAAATTACGGAAAATCGGCGGGTGAATCGGGGTTTTTCAAAAGTTGAGTTAGCGATTTGACAAGGGGGAGAAAGGGAGTATAATCGCG
>CAZMXX010000291.1:0-5360 GCA_964570315.1 uncultured Anaerolineaceae bacterium
CAGTGTACCCGACCCCAAATCATACATCACCGGCACGCCGTACCGTTCCCCCAAATCCACCAATTCCGCCAGCGTCGGCTCGGTGGTGAAACCGATGAGCGCGAAATTGCTGCGATGCACCTGCATAATCAACCCGGTGTTGACCGTGTGCAGGTTGTTTTCAAAATCGTCAATGTAGGTGCGATTGGTGGTCCCGACTTCCACCAGCGTCGCGCCCGACTGCGCCATAATGTCGGGAATGCGAAAACGTCCGCCAATTTCGATGAGCTGGCTGCGGTTGATGAGCACTTCTTTTTCCCCCGCCAATGCTGAAAGAGAGAGCACCAACGCGGCGGCATTATTGTTGACCACCACCGCCGCTTCTGCCCCCGTCAACCGGCACAGCAACGCTTCCGCGTGGTGATAGCGCGAGCCCCGTTTGCCCGCCGGCACATCAAATTCCAAATTGTTGTACGCCTGCGCCGCTTCGACCATTGCCTTTTGCGCCCGCGCGCTCAACAGCGAGCGCCCCAAGTTGGTGTGAATGATGACGCCGGTGGCGTTGATGACGGGGAACAGCGTGGGCGAGACCATCCGCCGCAACCTTGCCACGGTTTTTTCCGCAATCGAATCGAGGGGGGGGACTGCCGCGCCCCCTGCCAGCACATCCGCGCGGATGGCGGCGAGCGTCTCGCGCGCGGCATCAGTCACCAATTCACGGGGATGGTCTTGCTGTGCCGCCGTCAGCACGGGGTGATTGAGCAAAGTATCAACAGCGGGTAAATTCCGCAGGGAATTGGCGGATGCACTCATGAAAACACCTCCGCGCGCCAATGTGTGGCGCGAGTGTGGTTATGTTTTGGCAATGAAAGCCGATTCTATCACTATCACAATAATCAAGCCGGAGACCACCGCCATCACGGTGAGCGATTGCCGCAATTGAAGGAGGGCAATCAGCGCCACGAATGCGCCGCTTTCCACGGCATGCCGCCACACGCGAGCGGGGTCGGCGGTGAACCATGTCTCGCTCGCAAAACGGTTGTTCAACGCAATCGAGGTCGGAATGGCAAGCGCGGCAATCGCCACAAACAACAGTGACAGCAATAAAATCTGGGTGGCGGTGGTGGGCAGCAATCGGGTGACAGTGAAATAGATGCCACCTGTCGCCGCAATTGCCACAATGGATGCCAAAAAACCATGTATGCGCATGATGCCGCTCCTCTCACTTCCGTGAACAGACTGCGCTTCGCAAACGATGTTAAGTCCATTATACCGTGAAACCTGAAACTGAAAAAAGTTCGGGTGATGAAATTTTTTCGGTTTTCTGCTATACTCTTACCTATCAGGAGAACGGTTATGCCATCTGTCAAAGAATTTACCAAGGTCGTCACTTGGCGACCCCTTATGCTCGTCACCGGACACTCAATTGCCATTTTGCTCGTCAGCCTTTACAACTACAATTTAGCACACGCCCTCATAGAAATTTATACCATTATGGTCGCAATGGGAACGTTTCTGCTGGGATACAACGCCCGAAAATTGGTGACGGTATCGTATCCCCAACTGATGGCAGTTGCATTCCTGTTCGTGGGCACGCTGGACGTGCTGCACATGCTGGCATATAACAGCAACAACCTCTTTCCGGGATTTCCGCCGAATATCGCCGACTATTTCGCGCTGATTTCACAATTGATGATGGCGGTTTCGTTGCTGGTAATCACATGGTTCGTGCAGCGGCGCGTTCGATGGGGATGGCTGTGGGCTTCATATTCCATCGTCTTATTCGGCGTTTTAACCGTCCTGTTTGTCGCTGATGCACCTCCCGCGTTCTATCTTCCTTCCGGCGCCATGACCCCGCTCAAACGCTCTATGGAACTGTTCATCCTGCTGATACTGACCGTGACCGTGTTTCGATTTTACGCCGTGCGCGCCACGCTGCCGTATGATTTGTTCATATGGATGACCCTCGGGATGCTCATCATGATTGCCAATCAAACCGTGATACTGTTCGCCGACAGAACGTATGAATCGGGCAACATCCTCGGACACTTGCTGAAACTGGTGGCGTTTTTCGCGTTTTACCGCGCGGTGATTCACACCAGCATCACCCAGCCGTTCAGCCTGCTGTTGCGTGTGGAAAAAGAGCGCGAAGAATCGTTGCAACGCGAAATCGCCGCCCGCACCGCCGAGTTGCACGCCAGCAGAGAACGCTTCCGGCGGCTGGCGGAACGCCTGCCCGATATGATTTATCGCTACCGCCGCGCCCCGTCGCCGCATTACACCTATGTCAACCCGGCGGTGACGCAGATATTCGGGCTGACCCCCGAAGAAGTGTATCGCAGTTCTCACCCGTTTTCCGAATTGATGCCGCCGGAAACCCTGGAACATTGGCGGGACCTCAACCGCGACCCGGATAAATTCCCCTGGTATGAACCGATTGAATTGCATATGCTCCGCCGGGACGGAGAAAAAATCTGGATTGAGGAACGGGCGTGGCCCGTTTATGATGACGCGGGAAATCTGATAGAAGTTGAAGGTATTGTCCGCAACATCACCGAGCGGAAACGCGCGGAAGAGGCGTTGCGCACCAGCGAAAAACAGTTCCGCATTCTGTATGAATATGCGCCGGTTCCGTACCAATCGCTGGATGCCGACGGCAACATCATTATCGTCAATCAGGCATGGTTGGACTTGCTGGGGTACGAACAACATGAGGTCATCGGCAAACATATCTCCAATTTCATTGAGCCAAGTTCCATACAAACCCTAACCTACAATTTCCCACGCTTCAAAGCGCGGGGGGAAGTGCATGACGTAGAATTCAATTTGGTGCGCCGCGACGGCAGTATCGTCACCGTTTTTTTGCAGGGGCGCATTGGGTATGATGCACAAATGCACTTCAAACAAACCCACTGCATCCTGTTCGATGTAACAGCCCGCAAAAAAACAGAAGCGGCAATCCGCCGGCATGTCATCGAGACTGAATTTCTATACCAAATGAGCCATTTGCTCAACAGTTCACTGGATGTTGAGGAGGTATTGCAACAACTGACCCGGCAAACCAGAATCCTGTTCGAGGCGGAATTGTGCGCCGTATGCCGCGTGAACGGCAAAACAAACATGCTTGATTGCTGGGAAGATGCCAAATTATGGGGCGTAATCCGCTACGAATACCCCGCCAACAAAGGACTCGTCGGGCGGGTGGTAGCGAGCAAAGAAACGCTTTACATCGCCAACGCCACCGAAGCGGATGGGTTGTACACCGAACCTTATTTGAAATCGGGTCAAATCATCCCCAAATCGGTGCTGACCGTGCCCATCAAATCGGGGAAAACCCTTCACGCCGTACTGCAACTCACCAGCAACGAACCGAACCGTTTCACCGAGCATGATATTGCGCTGGTGGAATCGCTGGCGAACACGGCGGCGGTCGCGCTGGAAAATTCACGGCTCTACCGGCAGGCAATTGAAGACGCGCAGACAAAACTCACCCTGCTCAAAGAGGTGAATCACCGGGTGAAAAACAATTTAGCCGCCATTGCGGGCTTGCTGTATCTGGAACAGCGAAAGTTAACCGGCACGGAAAACACCCTCTTCCGCCAAAGTCTGCAAAACCTCATCAGCCGGGTGCGCGGACTGTCTGCCGTGCATGAACTGCTCTCCGCCACCGAATGGCGTCCCGTACCCCTGCGCTCTTTGTGTGATGACATCGTGCGGGCGACCATCCATGCGGTGGCGCAGCATCAAATGCCGGTGATGCACGTCACAGCGCCGGAAGTCGCCATTCAATCGGAGCAGGCGCACCATCTGGCGCTGGTCATCAACGAATTGACCATCAACAGCCTGAAACATGCCGGTTGCGCCGCTCCCCCCCTCAAAATCACAATTTCCGCCTCCTTCGCCGACGACCTTTTGAAAATACAATTCCGCGACAATGGACACGGCTATCCCTCAAAAATATTGGCGCATGTCACCACCAACGGGCACACCGGCTTTGAGCTGCTAAAAAATATCATCGCCCAAAACTTGCGTGGAGAATTTTTGGTGTATAATGATAATGGTGCAGTAGCCGAAATATCATTCAAACCCGACACATTACAGCCAATTGCAGACTGGTAGAGGAAAATTGTGATTGAAACGAATGGAATCAATGTCCTAATTGTCGAAGATGATTTTTTGGTGCGGCAACTGTTGAATAATCTATTGGTGGAAAGCGGTTATACGGTCATCGGGGAAGCGCACAACGGGCGTGAAGCGGTTGAAAAAACGCGCGAATTTCATCCCGATGTGATTCTCATGGACATCAAAATGCCGGAGATGGACGGCATTGAAGCCACGCGCACCATCTGGAAAGAACGCCCCACGCCGGTGGTGATCCTTTCGGCGTATGATGTGCCGGAATTGGTGGATAAAGCGACCGCCGCCGGGGTGGGCGCATATCTCACCAAGCCACCCCAGCGCGGGGAGATTCATCGCGCGATTCAAGTGTCGGTGGCGCGGTTTAAAGATTTCATTCAATTGCAGCACCAAAAGCAGGCACTGCAAACGGTATTGAACAATATTAAAGCGCTGAACGGCATCATCCACATTTGCGCCAACTGCAAGCGCGTCCATGATGAGGACGACAAATGGTTGCCCATTGAGCTGTATGTGGAACGTCACAGCGATGTATCGTTCAGCCACGGGTTGTGCCCCGATTGCGCCGAATTGCTGTATCCCCAATATTTCAAAAAACAATAGCCGTCAGCGGGGGCAACCCTCGTGGTTGTCCGGTGTTTTCGCCCTGTTCCGGGCGACCACAAGGGTCGCCCTTACAGTTTTGGGTGATAAACCATGATGCTGTCAAGCATAGCTTTTTTCGATGGCATGGATGAGCCGGGTCAGCGTTTCATTCACCGGGGTGGGCACACCGAATTGCTCCCCCAGCCGCACCACCGCGCCGTTGATGGCGTCAATTTCCGTGCGACTGCGGCGCGTCACATCGCTGAGCATGGATGAGCGGGTTTGCCCGGTTGCCCGCGCCACCGACACCACCCGCGCCACCGGGTCGGCATACGGCAGCGAAATATTTTGCGCCCGCGCCACCGCGACCGCCTCGCCCACCGCCGCCGCCAGCACCGCCCGCGCCGATTCGGTTTCCGCCAGAAAAACATTCGGCTGACCGAGGATCGCCGTCAGCGCATTAATGCCGACATTAATCACCAGTTTTCCCCACAGCACCGAGGCGAGATTGTCCACCACCGACACCGTGAACCCCGCCGCAGTGAGCACCCGTTCCACCTGCGCCGCCGCCGGATGCGCCGCCAGTTGCACATCCCCCATGCTCGCGTGCGTATTTTTCACCGCACCGACACCCATCAACGTTGCGCCCTGCGTGGTCA
>CAZMXX010000292.1:0-5352 GCA_964570315.1 uncultured Anaerolineaceae bacterium
GTGCGGGTTGGCGCAGGGGTGGCGGTTGCGGTGGCAGTGGCGGATGCCGTCGGGGTGGGGGTGTTGCCCGGCAGGGGCGTCGCGGTGGCGGTCGGCGGCACCAGCGGGTCGAGGGCGGTGGTGCGCACGGTGACCAGCGTCATCGCCACGGGATACCCCAGCGCTTCCGCCACCCGCTTTTGCATCTCCACCGCGTGTTGGTGTGACGGCACAACCGAGGCGCGCACGGAAACTTCGATTTTCAGGGTGTCCGCATCGTCTGAAATGAGCCGCCAACTTTCCAGCGACGCTTGTCCGGGCAGGGTGGAGATTTCCGACCGCAGTACGGCATCAATTTTGTTTTTGCGGGTGGTATCTTGAAACGATTGCAGGGTCAAACTGCCCAGCAGCCAAATCATCACCCCCAATAAAAGGGCGGAACTGACCACTGCCCGCCGAAAGATGCGGCGACTCTGCGGGCGGTGGCGCGGGCGAAAGCCGAGGATGAAGAATACCAGTCCGCTGGCGGCGATGATGGTGACGAGGTTGGTCAGAAACAGCAGCAACGCCCCACCGGCGACATCCCAGCGCATCCATGCCGCGCCGATGCCCACGGTTGCCAGCGGCGGCACGAGCGCGGCGGCAATGGCGACCCCCGGCAGGGATGACGACATATCTTTCCGGCTGAGCGCGTATGCCCCCGCCAGCCCAGAAAAGAGTGCCACGCCCAAATCCAACAGCGATGGCGCTGCGCGGGCGAAAATCTCGGCGGTGGGTTCGCCGTTGCTGGGAACGAGAATCTTCATCACAAATCCCACCGCGATTGCCAGCAGCATCCCCCGCAGGGTGGCGCTGGAAGCGAGCCGCAGGAGTTTTGTGTCGGCTTGAATGCTGCCCATGCCCATCCCCATAATTGCCGACATCAGCGGCGCCACCAGCATCGCCCCGATGATGACCGCCGGGCTGTTGAGCAGCAATCCCAGCGAGGCGATTGCCGCCGCCAGCCCAATCATCACGAAAAAGTCAATTTTGGGGCGCGCGCCGCGGCGAATTTGTTTGTACACATCGGCGCGCTCTTCGGTGGAAAGCATCGGCAGCACGTGCGTCATTCGCCACCACCAGCGTTCAATTGCGCCGCCGACCGTGCCGTCGAAGCGTTGGGTGATGATGGTGGCATTCGGGTTCTGCGTGCCGACCCGTTCCGGCAGCACCCCGAAAATAATTTGGTCGAAAATGCTCTCCCCGCTCGCGCCGAGCATGGTGATGTCATGCTGTTCCGCTTCCGCCAAAATGCCCTTCAGCACACTTTCCGCGCGGATGGTTTTGGTGTGCAGGTGCGGATTGTCCGCCCACGGTTGGGTCAGCCGCTTCAATTGCTGCTGTTGCGCCAGAATGTTGGCGGTATCGGCTTCCTCCGGCGCGATGCGCAGCGCGGTCACGTTGACGTGAGGGGCTAAATTGAGCGCGAGTTCCATCGCCAGCGGAGCGTTGGGTCCACCGGCAACGGGGACGAGCACGGATAGATGCGGGTTTTCGTCGAAGGGGATTTCGGGAAAGGTTTCATCGGCGCGCACCACGGCGACATCGCACGGGACTTGGCGCAGGATGGTGTCGAGCGTGCCGCGCAGGCGGTAGCGTTCCCCGCGCGTCCATTTTCGCCAGCCCACCAGCAGCAGGGTGGGATGATGTTTTTGCGCGTAACCAATTACGGCGTGCGCCACGTCATCGCCGGATGAAACCTCGATGGTGATGTCCACATCCTGATACGCCGCCGGAATGATGAGCCAGTCGGGGGCGTTTGCGCCGGGCGCGACGCACAGCACGGTCAACTTTCCGCCCTGCGCTTTCGCCAGCGCGTACCCTAAACTGAGCAGCGCCCAATAGTGGTCAATGGCGCCGATGGCGGCGACAAAATGGGGGGGCGTGGGGGACGGATTGCGCGTAACCATCGAATTCACCTTTTTTACAACGGCTCAATACAGGCGGGATGGTCATTCGCCGGGGCGTTGACCATGGTGGACACCGGATAAAACGCCATCTCGTCGGCGGGAAAGGGGACGAGCAAAGGGAGCAGCGTCGCCGGTGGCTGCTCTTCCGGGGCGAGCCACACCTCGTATGCGTCGGGCGGCAAAATTACGGGCATCCGGTTATGCACCGGCGCGAGCAGGTCATTCGGGGTGGTGGTGATGATGGCACACGAAACGATTTCGCTGCCGTCGGGGGCAGACCAGTGTTCCCACAGCCCGGCGAAGCCAAACGGCTCCCGGTTTTTCAGGTGGATGAATACCGGTTGTTTGCCGTGCAGCGTTTTTTGCCATTCGTAGAATCCATCTGCCAAAATTAAACAGCGCCGCCGACGCAGTGCGTGCTTGAAACTTAGTTTCTCCGCAATCGTTTCTGCGCGGGCGTTAATCAGCCGGTTGCCGATGGCGGCGTCTTTTACCCAAAAGGGAATCAATCCCCAGCGGAAAACATCGAAATGCCGTCCGGCGGCATCTGCCACCACCACCGCGACCGGCTGGGTAGGGGCAATATTGAAGCGTGGCACAAGATTTTGCGGCACATCGGGCAGGGCGAATGTTTTTTTCAGCGTGTCAGCGTTTGCGGTAAGGGTGAATCGTCCACACATAGTTCCTCCGGTGGGTACTGAGGGGTTCTACTTTTCTGTTTCCGTTTTAATGGTGATGAGTGTCATATCATCGTGCGGGTCTGCCCCGCGCATAAATTTTGCCGTTGCATCCCACACCGATTCCAACGCTTCATCGCTACTGGCATCGGGCGGCAAAGCGGCGATGGTGTTTTCCCACCGCTCAAAGCCGAAGAGTTCCCGTTGCGGGTTGTGCGCTTCGATGAAACCGTCGCTGCACAGCACCAGCGATGCCGCGGGGGGCAGGGTGATGGTTTCGGCGGTGTATGTTGCTTCCGCCAGCGCCCCGATGGGGATACCGACGACATCTACCCAATGCACGCCCTCGGCGGTGCGCACCATCGGGGCAATCATCCCCGCATTGGCGATGGTCACCGTGCGGCGGTTATTCTCGAAAATGGCGATGAGCAAGCCCGTGTTCATCCCGTTGACCCGCATTTGGGTGTGCAACGCGCGGTTCAGGGCGGTCAGAATTTCGGCGGGCTGGCGATACTGCTGGGCGGCGTTGTCGAGCGCGGTGGTGGTGATAGCCATGAACAGCGCGGCGGGGACACCTTTGCCACTCACATCGCCGATGGCGATGCCGAATTTTCCGTCCGGCAGTGAAAAGTAGCGGTAGAAATCGCCGCCCACATCTTTGGCGGATACGGAACGCGCGGCGATGGATAGGTGTGCCAGCGGCGGCGGCGCGGTGGGGAGCAAACTCACCTGAATGCGGTGTGCCAGTTCCATTTCCTGCTCGAGCCGTTGGACTTCCAGCGCGTGCAGGCGGGCATTTTCCAGCGCGATTGCCGCCTGTGCCGCCAATCCCTGCGCCAGCCGAACGACGGGACCGCCCCACGTCGCGTGTTTGCGCGTGGTCATCAGTTCAATCACCCCAATGCTTTTCCCCCGAATGATGAGTGGGATGACCAGCCGCGCGGTGATGCGGTGCGCCATCATCCGCCGCCGTTCATCTTCACTGAGGGAGGGCGTTTTGGGGGTGACGAGCTTGGGCCGTTGCGTTTCCAGCACGCTGCGGATGACCGATTGATTTTTCAGCGAGACCCGCTTGCCGGGGCGGTTGTGTGCCGTCCATCCGGCGCGCGTCCGCTCCAAATCCCGTTCAATCACCACATCGAATGTGTGCCCGTCCCAGCGGGAGATGCGACACCGCTCAATCTCCGTCAGGTCAATCAGCTCGCCGATGATGGCATTCAAAACGTCGCTGGATGAAAGGCTGGAAGTGATCATCAATCCGGCGTGGTAAAGTGCTTCCATTTCGCGGTGGCGCTGTTGCTCGCGCAGGTGGATGTTCGCGTTGTGGATGAGCAGCGAAATTTGGTTCGAGATGGTGGTGAACAGCGCGTGTTCCTCGGCGGGGAGGGTCTCTTTTCTGCTGCCAATCACCAAAATGCCGGTGGGGGTATCTTTCAGCCAGAGGGGGATGGTGAAAATACGTTTTAACCCTTGTGCCGCAAAAGCCGCCGCGATGTCTCCCGCGCCGATTTCCGCCCACGCCGGGAGCCACGTTTCGGCGGGGAAAGATTGCGGCGTGCGTGCGGCAAAGGTTTGGGCAACGGGCGATTTCCCGCCGACGGGGAACATGATGCGCCGGGCGGGGCTGTCGCCGTGCCGCTTCAAAAATTTATCGAATGCGCCGGCGGCACTGCGCGCGACCAGTCCGTTCAGGCGGCTATTGTGCAGAAAAATCATCACCGCGCCGTAACCCATATGCTGGCGAATGTCCTCCGCCGCCAACCGCAGCGCGCGGTTGAGGGGCAGGCGGATGTTGTAGGTGAGCGCATTGAGACTTTGCAGGGTGGTCAGCCGCCGGTTGCTGGCGTGTACCCGTTGCTGAGCCAGCGAATTTTCCAGCGCTAGCGCGGCGATGGGAATCAGCGTTTCCATGAAAAGCCGGTCGGTGTCATCGAAATAATCGGGCGCGGGGTGGCTCAACACCAGCACCGGCTGACGTTTCCCCGTCAGCGGCACGCGAATCCCCAGCACCCCGACCGATTTTTCGGCGATGGGGAGGCGGTCAATGGCGAAATCGGGCGCGTCCGGGGCGAAAAAAACATCGTTTGCCCACCCGGAGAGTTGCGCCGCCTGCGTTGCGCCATCTGCCCAGAATGCATCTTCCGTTGCGGGCATGGTGGGATGGTAGAGAAGTCCCCCCGTCGCCCCGATGGCGGTTCCGAACAGGTGCGGAATTTCGGCGGGGATGGCGTCGTATGCCTCGCCGGTGTTCAATTGCAGGGTGATGATTTGCCGCCAGTTCTCGATGGTCTGGGTGGTGATGCGCGCCGCCGCCCGTTGCACCGCGTGGCGCACGGAGGCGGGGGAAACCGGTTTGAGCAGATAATCAAAAGCGCCCAGCTTCAGGGCGCGGATGGCGTTTTCATTGCTGGTGAACGCCGTCAGCACCAGAATCAACGTTTGCGGCAGTTTTTCCATCACCCGGGTAATCAAATCGAAGCCGGATATCCGTGGCATCATCAAATCGGTGATGATGATTTCCGGCTGGTGCGCCAGCGCCGTCGCAATGCCGTCTTCGCCACCGACGGCGGTCAGAATGTCCACATTGCTCGACTTCAACGCCAGCGACAGCACCTGCACCATCGAAGCTTCATAAATCACCCCGCGGGAAACCCGCAGGCTTTAGCCGTGGTGAGGGATAGCGGCTTGCCCGATAGGGCAAGAAAACAATAACATATGTTTGCACTAATCACTCCTTTCGTGTATAA
>CAZMXX010000293.1:0-5309 GCA_964570315.1 uncultured Anaerolineaceae bacterium
CCATTTTACTTGCTAACCGGTTTGCTGAAAAACTTTTGCTCGGGTACTTAGTTTGAGTTTTGACGGGGTGGACGATTATGTCGGCATCGCCGATAATGACGGTTTGGATTTGAGCCACGGGCAGTTCACCGAAGCCTTGTGGGTTTATCCCGACGCATCGGGCGGCGACAATGCCGTACTCATCGGCAGCGACACCTACGACGATACGCCCGCTCGCTACCCCTTCATCCGCATTGTGAATCACACTCGTTTGGAAGTCGGATTCGGGAACGGCAGCAGCCTCAATAGTTTCACTACCGGCGATGTACTGACCGAAAACGCATGGAATCATGTGGTTGCCACGTTTGATGGCACGCTGTACAAAATTTATGTCAACGGCACGAAAGTCGCCGGCGACAACCGATTTGCCGGTGAAACCCCTGCGCCCACCCGGCGGTTCGATTTGGGGCGCGGGACAATTGTCACCGGCACACCGACCTGCGGCACACTCAAATTAAAATGGTTTGAGCCTTTGCCCAAATGGTCACAGCGTTTCCGCGTAAAAGTCAACGGTAATGTGGTATTCAGCACCGGTCTCTATCCCAACCTCAATAAATTGGTGCCCCTGAAACAAACAATTGATTTTTGCGGCTCCGCCCAAATTTCAGTGGAGCGGGGCTATTACAGCATTTTACTGGGTCAGCAATGGCAATCAATGGGTTCGCAAACAATTGACACCACGCCCGGTTTCTTTAGCCGGACATTCTCTGATGGCTGGTCTGATGCGTTGGTCAGTTGGCGTGTCATTTACGATGCGACCGACACGGCGTACTTCAAGGGCAAATTGGACGATGTACGCCTTTACACCCGCGCACTGTCTGATTTGGAAGTTGCCGACCTGTACCGCAGTGGATGGCACAATGCCACCCTCGCCGAAGCGGGGGCGCCGACCACCACTTGGTCAGATACCGTGCCCGTCGGGCTGGAAGGCGCGTATCAATTAGCCTTGCGCGGCGCAGACACGGCGGAACAGTTTGACGTTTCGGCAGATACGCAACAAGCGTGGCGCGGGATGGCAGACACACTGGCGCCACGGCTGTCCATCACCCGCGAACCACAGGGCAACCGGTATCACTATACCGTCACCGCGCAAGATTTCAATCTCACCGAAGACGGTTTCGTCTCACCGTGTGGCATCGGCGTCGTGACCGACCGGCAATATTACCGGTCGCCGTGGTATCAAACCTTGTCGGGGCAAACGGTCGGCAGCACCCAAAAGCTCTTCCAACTCACCGCCGAATGCGATGTTGCCATAGATACGCCATTCCCGCTGCAAGAAACGGGCGCATACGATACCCTCGGACTTGCGCGGCAGGTTGCCGTTGACGGCAACATCGCCTATATAGCGGATGGTGCACGCGGTTTGCAAATCATTGACGTTTCAGACCCCGCCGCACCGCAATTGCTGGCTGTTTTCGACACGCCGCCCACATCTTTCCCGCCGGACACGCGCGGGGTGACTCTGCACAACGGTGACGCCTACCTCACCGATTACAGGCATGGGTTGTTGATTGTGGATGTCAATAACCCGGCGTCGCCGCAACTGAGGGGGTCTTTGTCGTTGCCGAGCTGCGATACCGGCAGTGTCGTATTTTCGGGAAACACTGCATTTTGCATTGATTCTGTTGACGCATATTTGTATTCCATCAACATTAACAACCCGGCTTACCCGGATGTGTTGGATGGACAACCTTTCGGGCGGTTTGATGATATTGCCCTCAGCGGCAACTATGTTTATCTTGCCGATAGCAACCTCGGTCAAATTCAGGTCGTTGATGTCGCGCTGCCGCAAATATTGACCCCCGTGGGCGCGCCTCTCAACGTGCCGGGCAATCCGCAAAGCGTCGCCGTTGCCAGCAACTATTTGTACAGTGCCGCCGGTGCCGCCGGATTGCTTGTTTTCGACATCTCAATTCCGACAACCCCCACGCTTGTTGCCCGGTTGGATACTTCCGGTTATGCCCGCGATGTCACCATCATTGGTGATACCGCTTATGTGGCGGACGGTCCCAACGGGTTGAAGGTGGTTGATGTCAGCGACCCGCTCCACCCGATGTTGGTCAACGGCGGCGATACCCCCGGCGGCGCGCACGGCGTTGATGCCGATGCAAATTACGGATATGTGGCAGATTACCGGCAAGGATTGCGTATCATCAGTTTAGCCGGTATCACCGGCACCACCACCGCTTGCGACTCAATCGGCAATTGCGCTCACGTCGGTGCCGGTACGCTGCGCGAAAGTGTGGCGGTGCAGGCAACCACAGCGACATCGCCCACCTTTGGCATCACCATTTTGAACATGCCCGCTGTGCTGGAAACCGTCAATCCCGTCACCATCATCGGCGAAGCGCACGCCACCACCGACTCGCTGCGGGCGCTGACCGTTACCGTGGACAGCAGTCTCATCTACACCGACAGTTGGGCAGTGGACACCATCACCGAAACCACGTGGTCGGCAAATTGGTCGCTTTTGGGGCTGGGCGCACACCGCATCCAAGCCAATTTGCTCGCATGGGACGGTAACACCGCCACCGATGTTGTCACCGTAACGGTGGATGTGACATCGCCCGTGGCGGTCATCACCCCCACAGTGCTGACCCAATCTCACTATCACGAGGCGACCAATACGGTTGATTTCACCGGTTTGGTGACGGATGACGGTGGTGTGGAACGGGTGCAGCTCAGTATTTTGAATAATCCGGCGGTGGATATTGAAGCAGGCATCAGTGGGAATGATTGGCTGGCAGCGTGGTATCTGGGGGCGGCGTCGCCACCCGATGGCGAAACATACACCGTTACCGCCCGCGCCATTGACATCGCCGGACGGAGCAACCGAATAACGGAAAGCGTCACCATTGATGTCGTCTCTCCGTCCCCCATCACACCCACACTCAGCGCTGGCGGTTCGCCCGTTGCGCCCGGCGAGACTTTGCGCAACGCATCGCCTGCTTTAACGCTGAGCTGGACGGCTGCCACCGATGGCAGCGGACTGGCAGATTATTTGGTCAACTGGCAGGTTGCAGATAGCACCGGCATCACTGACACTGCGCTGCAAATTGCCCCCACTGCACCGCGCACCACCACTTTCAACCCGCCGGAAGCGACAAAAGTCACCGCCGGCACCAGCGCCACTGACATTTACGGGCACACAAACTGGCAAAGGGTGAGACCCGTTTATGTGGATACACCGCTCACCCCCGATTATGTGCCGCTCATTGACCCCGATGGCGTTTATCTCGGTTGGATGGACAGCGGATGTTCGTCGATTGGTGTTGACCGTCGGGTGAGCCGTTCTGCACCGGCGGGCGCATCGCTCAGTGCCGAACAACGGTTGTTCGCCACGTGGGATACCGTTGCTTTGCGCTTGGCATGGGAAGGCGCAAACTGGGGTTCAGACGGCGAGTTGTTCATCTATCTTGATACCCAAACGGGTGGCAGCACCACCGCTTTCAACCCGCACCCTGAAAATACAACTGTCACCTTGCCTGATGCAATGGCAGCCGATTATCTGATTTGGGTGCGCGATGCGGAGACTGCGTCTTTGCTGTCTTGGGATGGGACACAATGGGACTTCGATACCGCGCTCACTGCCGAAGCGGGACAATATGGCTTCGCGGCGGGGCACACTGATTTGCACATCCCCTTCAATTTGCTCGGCATCACCGACCCCGCCACCACCGCCCTATCGCTGGTCGCTTTTTCCACTGCCGAAGACAGTTTGCAATTGTGGGCAGCAATGCCGAACGCCAACCCCATCGGGCGTGGCAATATTACCCTGACACACAATTATCACTGGGATACGCTCGGTGCGGGGGTTTGCCCCAACGGCAGCGATGGGTCATCCACAAAGTATCTCGATAGCGAATTGGAATTCAGCTTTAAAGTTCAACCGGTTTCTACGACCGTCATGGGTAACGGGCAAACCGTCAGTTACACTATCGGCTACCAAAATTACGGCACGATGACCGCCACCAACGTTTTGGCAGATATTTTCGCCGCCGACGCTTTGCGTTTGTCGGGAGGCGTCACTCATCAAACACTGGCGCTGGGCGACATCGCTCCCGGGGCAAGCGGCAGTACCACCTTCACCGGCATCATCGATGCCGCTGCTGCCCAAAGCGAATACGACACATGCACTGCCACCCAACCCGATTACACCTGCTCGCATCTGTTGACACAAGCCTCGGTGAGCGTGCAAACCTATGATACCGCCCATCCGCAAACGGGTGCGCCCATCGCTTCGTGGGACAATACCCATCCGGTAGATGTGTCGCCGCCGGAATTTGTGGGCATAACCACCCCCGAATATCTGCTCACCGCCGGACAAAATTCCCTTTCCGGTTACGCTTTTGATGATAGCGGCGTTTCTTCGGTGACGTTGCGAGTTCAACCGTCCGGCGGCGGTGCGCCGAGCCTGCTTGCTTGCCCGAACCGGCATCCGGGTGATGGGCAATGGACGTGCGATTGGGATTTGAGTGGTACACACAACGGTGATACTTTCGGCGTGCAGTTACGCGCCACCGACACTTTCGGGCACACGGGCAATTGGGTGGATTGGGGAACGCTGATGGTTGACACCCAAGCCCCGACCATCAGTTTGAACCAAAACACCGTGCAGGCTATTTCAAACACCATTTTAACCCCACGGACATTACCGGCTTTTGCGGGCAGCATCACTGACAATGGCGGTATTGCCGGGATGGAGGCTTGTTTGGATGGCAACTGCACCGCCATCAACCCACAATTGGATGTGCCAACCTTCAAAGCATATGAGGACGTGCCATCATTGCCCATTGCCCTCGATAACAATATCGTCTGTGGGAGCAGCGCTGTTGTCCGCACTTTCACTGTCCCCGACAACATCACCATCGGGCAGATAGCATTCGGCTTTAATGCCAACTACACCCGGCGGAATGACCTGCAAGCCATCCTGCAATCACCGGCGGGCACGCAAGTTCGCTTGCTGTATCATGATGGCAGCGACAGCATTTTGCAGAATTACAATGTCACCCTGCTGGATTCAGTCGGGGAACGCTACAGCGACGGCAATGGCGATGACACTGCCGCCCCGTATTTCGCCCGCGTCGCTCGCCCCGACCAACCGTTGAGCCAATTCCGGGGCGAAAACGCCGCCGGCACGTGGACGCTGAGCCTTTGCAGTTTGAATACAGCGCCCGCTACCGGCAATTATCAACGCAGTCGATTGACTATCTATCGAGGAGCGGACATAACATAAGATATGTTCCGCAGGGTGGCGCAAAATATCGGCC
>CAZMXX010000294.1:0-5307 GCA_964570315.1 uncultured Anaerolineaceae bacterium
GTCCATGGCTGGGAGTGGTTCGGGTGTGCCGGCAGCAAGCGCCTCCGCATCGGGCGGGGTCGTTCGGTATGCTGTGCCATCCAGCACCACAATCACCGATTCGCCCAGCGAGAAATATTTGGCGGCAGCGGGATTGTCCGCCAGCAGTTGCAGCATCTCCGCCGAGAAAAATTCCAGCGGGCGCGCGGTCATCTTTTCGGAGTCGAAAGTGGTATCCGTCCACACCCCGTTGTGCAGAATGAACGCCTTTTCGCCGACGATGGTCACAGCGGGCGACGCCGCCGACATATCCACCGCGCCCCCGTCCGTCACCGGCATTTCCATCGGCGCGGTGGGCACGGGCGCAGCCATATCCGCGCTTTCGAGCGCCATGCTCTGCACCGATTTTTGCACCGCCGCCGCCCCGGAACTCGGCGCGGCAGGGGCGTTCATCGCCGCATCGGTTTCCTGCCGGATGATGTCATCCCGCCCGCTTTCGGTCAGCGCGTCCCCCGGTTCCTCCACCAAAAAGCTGGTGTACGGGGTGATGATGCCGTAGCGGATGCTGAGTTTCACAATCTGGTCAATCGCCTCGGCATTTTCCCCGCGCAACCGAATCTGATTCAGCAGATAGCCAATCTTCCGGGTTGCCCACAAGCGGGGAATGAATTCCGCGCCGCCGTCACGGGTGAAGGTCAGGTCATCATATTTAAATGTCTGCGTCCGCCCGTTCACCGTCCCTTTCAGGGTGATGGATGCCGCCCCGCCGCGCGGGTATCGTCCCGTCACCACCAATTGTGTACCGGCAAAAATATCGGGCAGGGGATACGGATAGGTGTCGTTGATGGTGACGCCATCCACCGAAAGCTGAACGTCCGCCAGCACGGGGGTGCTCACTTTGGCGTAAAAGGCGCTCACCGCTTCATCCACCCGCTCACCGGGGCGAACATACGCGCTCACGCCGCGCAATTCACGCGCCAGCGAATCGAGCAGGAAGGTATCCACATCGTCGCCCACGCCAAAGGGGAAAATGCGCACGTTTTTCGGGGCGGATTGGATGATGCTGTTCAAAATCAGGTCGGGTTCGGTGACGCCGCTGGTCGGCAGCCCGTCGGTCAGAAAGATGATGATGGCGGGGCGGGCGGTATCATCGTCCAGCGTGCCGGTCGCTTCCAGCAGGGCGCGGTTGATGTCGGTGCTCCCCTCGGCGCGGAGATTCCGCACGAAGCGCTCGGCGTCCGGCACGGCGGAAACAGGTTCCAACCGGCGGGAAAACGCTCGCACATCGGTGCTGAAGGTCACCACGTTGAAGCGGTCATTCGGATTGAGCCGGTTCAGCACAAAATTGAGCGCGTCCTGCGCCTGCGCCAGCTTTTCCCCTTCCATCGAACCGGAGGTATCCAGCACCAGCACCACATCTTTGTCCACAACTTCATCACTTTTGATGGACGGCGCAATCAGCATGGTGAAGAAACCGTCTTCATCCCCGGTTTTGTAGCTGAGCAGATTCAGCCCCAAATCCTGCGGGGAAAGGGTGAAATAGAGGGCGAAATCGGTATCGGGGCGCACGTCGCGGGCTTCCCAGCCGACGGTGGCGCGGAAATCATCGGGGCGGCTGATGCTGACCGGGTGGCTGGGGCTGTACACCGCTTTGATGGGGGCGTCGGAGCGGATGTTGACGGTGATGGAAACATCTTCCAGCGGTTTGGCGGAGAATTTTTCGGTGCTGAGACCGTAAACGTATTTCACCAGCCCGGCATCGGCGGGGAGGATTTCGCTGTATTCGATGACCACTTTGCGCGCATCGCCGGGGTCAACGGGGAAGATGCTGGCTTGGAACAAATCGCGCCCGATGTATTCCAGCAGCGCGGGGTCAAGCCGGCGGCGGACGATGTCATCGTAAATGCGGCGGGCTTCATCTTTGGTGTAGAGTTGTCCGTCCACTTTTTCGCCGTCAATCCACATCGAAAATTGGCTGATGGCGGCGTCTTCGGGCAGGGGGAAAATGTATGTCCCTTCCAGCGACCACTGCGAATCGTTGCGGAAAACCTGCTCGACGCGGGTGGTGGCAATTTGGCGGTCAATAGTGACGGTGACGCGATGGTTCTGCACGGTGAAATAGGGGGTCTCGCGGATGGGCGGGGGCGGCACGGGGCACGGCTCGATGCAGATGGGCGGTTCGGGGATGATGACGCCGTCGGCGAGGGCGGGCACGGGCAGGATGAACAGGGTAGTCAGGGCTATCAGCAGGGAAAAGATTTTGGTTTTCATCGGCTTCCTCCGGTTTGTTGGAGATTTGTTAATTGGTTATTGGTGGTTGGTGATTTTGATATTTCTCCAATCTCTAATCGCCAATTACCAATCACTAATCAACTAACGTCTCTCCGCGCGGGAAAGTTCCCAATATCCGGCATTGTCATCAGTCTGAAAACCGATTATACTATCTGTACCCATAATGGCTTTTACATGACTTACGCACCGTGCCATACGCTGCATCGAATTTTACGAATTTGCATGAAAAAATCCGGGTAATTCGCAAAATTTGATGCCTGTTTTTTCTACCTGCGTACGTCCTGTTTTAGCTGCAAAGCGTGCAACATGGAAAAAACAGTGGATGCGTCAACATTTAAATTGCATAATGGCGACCGGGTGGGCATTGTCGGCGGTGGACCCGCCGGCAGTTTCTTCGCCATGCACCTGCTGAAATACGCCGCCGCCGAAAATCTGTCGCTGACGGTGACGATTTTCGAGTACCGCGACTTCGGGCAGTCCGGTCCTGCGGGTTGCGCCAAATGCGCGGGGTTGCTCTCCGCCGGGTTGCAATCGAATTTGCGCCGTTTCGGGCTGGCGCTGCCGCCGGAAGTGGTGCAAAGCAAAGCCGACAGCTACGTGCTGCACCTCGCGGCGCAGGAAGTGGAAATTTTTCCCCCCCTGCCCCACCGCGAAATTGTGAGCGTGTATCGGGGGAGCGGACCGCGCGCCGCCGTCGCTCGTCCATCCATCAATTTTGATTATTGGCTGTTACAGCAGGCGGAAAAAGCGGGCGCGACCATCGTCAAGGCGATGGTCAAAAATATCACCTTCACCCCCACAAATGTGACCGTATCCACCAATTTTGAACATCACCCGTTTGAGCTGGTGGTGCTGGCGACGGGGGTCAACGGGCGGCGGGTGGCAGTGGCGGGCGACACCTATCAACCGCCGGAAACCGCGCAGATGATTCAGGACGAGCTGGGGCAGTATCCGGGGAATAACCGCCGGGTACACGTCCATTTCGGGCGCAAACACGGCGTGGTTTTCGGGGCGACGGTTCCCAAAGGGGCGTATGTCAACGTCAGTCTGCTGGCAAAAAACCCGAGCCTGAAAACGATTGCGGATTTTTTGACCGAGGCGGGCATCCCGGACGATTACCGGCGATTGTGCGGCTGTAAACCTCACATCCCCGTTTCCGCCGCGAAGAAGTTTTACGGCGACCGATTTGTGGCGGTCGGCGACGCGGCGGCGAGCCGGTTGTACAAAGACGGCATCGGGTCGGCGTTCCACACGGCGGAAAAGGCGGCGCACACGGCGATTTTTCACGGTATCGCCGCCGCCGATTTCAAGAAGCAGTATGCGCCCCTGTGCCGCCGCATCGCGCGGGATAATTTCTGGGGCAAGTTTCTATTTTTGCTATGGGAAATTACGGGCAATTCGCGCGCGCTGACCCGGCTGTGGCTGTTGGCGCTCACCACCAAAAGTACCCATCCCTTTGAGGCAAAAATTTGTCGTCTGGCGTTGTGGAATATGTTCACCGGCGATGACAGCTATGAACACATTTTGCGCAGTCTGCTCCACCCGCGAGTGGTCTGGTTTTTACTCTCCCACATCTGGGGCGTGTGGCGTCGTCCAACCGTTCCCCACAGCACACCGACGAGGAAGTGATTATGAACCTTGGGGCATTGCAAGATAACCAAACCGCCGTCATCATCGGCGGCGGTCCGGGCGGCACGATGTGCGGCATTGCGTTGCGAAAGTTGGCGCGCGAGCAGGGAAAATCCATCAATATCATTTTATTTGATGGGAAAGCCACGGTCGGGGAAACCCATTACAATCAATGCGTCGGGGTGCTATCCCCCCCCATTGATGAGATTTTGGAGTCGCAGGGCGTCCCTTTTCCGCACCATTTGGTGCAGCGGCAAATTGAAGCGTACACCCTGCACGGCGAACGGCGGCACATCCGGCTGACGGAGGCGGGGGAAATCAGCTTTGCCACCCGCCGCGTGCAGTTCGACACGTACATGCTGGAACAGGCGCGGGCGCACGGGGTGGATGTGCGCGCCAGCCGGGTGACGGATTTGGAATTTCTGCCCAATCGGGTGAACGTGTACGCCGAAAGCTCGAAAGTGTATGCGGATGTGGTCTTCGGGGCGTTCGGGCTAGACCCCGGCATGACCACCATCCTCGCCGAAGCCACGTCGTACCGTCCGCCGCGATTTCTGGTTTCGATGGTGACGAAAATTCATCCCCCGGCGCAGATTATGGCGGCATGGAGCAACGATATTCACGCTTTTTTGCCGCGCAATCCGCGCATTGAATTCGGGGCAATCACGCCGAAGGGGAACCATATCACGGTGAATCTGGCGGGCGAAGCCGTCACCAGCACTGATATGAAGGCGTTTTTTTCGTATCCACCCGTGCGGCGGATATTGCATTTCGCCGACCCGGAACATCCCGAAAACCCGCACGATTTCACCTTTTATCGCGGGCGGTTTCCGATTTCGGTGGCGGCTCATTTTTACGGCGACCGCTATGTCTGCGTTGGCGACGCGGCGGGGCTGGTGCGTGCCTTCAAAGGAAAGGGGGTCACTTCGGCGTGCCAAACCGCCATCTGGGCGGCGGAAACGGTGATGACCGAGGGTATTTCCCGCGAGGCGTTCGCTCGGCATTACCGGCGGGCGTGCCGCGAAATTTTGCAGGATGTACCCTATGGGAAGGTGATGCGGCAACTGGCAATCACCGGCAGTCGGTTGGGGCTGATGGATTTGCTCATCGCGCTGGCAAAGGAGAACGACATTTTGCAGCACGCGCTGTTCGACGCGGTATCGGCGCACCGGACGTACCGCGACATCACCACCGATATGCTTTCGGTGCGGGAAATCGGGCAATTGCTGCGCGATTTCGCCGCGCTGGGGAAAGAAGCGGCGCGGCGGGGAAGCACCGGCAAGTGAGCTGACACAGGTTTTGGAACACCGCGCCGGAATGAACCGCGAAGGCGCAGGGAAAACATCGCTTTGAAGTCAACTACTACCGGCTGGAAGCCGGTAGCTTGAAACCGCGACTGGAAGTCGC
>CAZMXX010000295.1:0-5291 GCA_964570315.1 uncultured Anaerolineaceae bacterium
AGTCAATGGTATCAGTCTTGTTGACAAAGGCATTTCGGATTTGCGCCTTAATCGTCGGTGCATTGTCGCTGTAATCAATGCATCGGTTGCGAATGGGACACTTGCGGCAACTGTATTTGTACGGATGTGCGTCGCCTTCTGCCATAAGCCATATCCATGAAAATATTGTCTGCGTTGAATAATTGGTGAGAACACTATCATTATAGCAATTAAAAACACTTTTTGCCAATTGTCCGGCAATCCAAATTGCCGACCCTGTTCATAAATAGTATAATCGCACAGCTTTAAAATCTTTGCCGAAAGACATTACCGATGCCGAAAACAATTGTGGTCATTCCAACATACAACGAAGCGAACAATCTGCCGAAAATTACTGCCGCGTTGTTCGATTTGAATATCCCCGCGCTGGAAATATTAATTGTGGATGATAATTCGCCGGATGGTACGGGCGCGATTGCCGATGAACTGGCGGCGGCGCACCCCGACGCTTTTCATGTGATGCACCGGCAGGGGAAGGGGGGACTCGGCACGGCGTACATTGACGGCTTCAAGTGGGCGTTGGCGCACGGGGCTGATTTTGTGGTACAGATGGACGCCGATTTCTCCCATTCGCCCGCGTATATCCACCAATTTCTGGAAAAAATTCCCGATTATGATGTGGTGGTCGGGTCGCGGTATGTGCCGGGCGGCAGCGTGGATGAACGCTGGAGCTGGTGGCGCTGGTTTCTGAGTTGGTGGGCGAACTCGGTGTGGGTGCGGCTGGCGCTCTGGGTGCGCACCAAAGACGCCACCGCCGGTTTTAAATGCTGGACGCGCGACGCGCTGGAGCGCATCGGGCTGGAGCGGGTGAAAGCCAACGGCTATGTCTTTCAAGTGGAAATGTGCTACATCGCCGAGCGCCTCGGCTTCAGGATTCTGGAAATTCCCATCCATTTTGAAGACCGCCGCATCGGACAGAGTAAAATGGATATGCCCGTGAAAATCGAAGCGGCGCTGCGGGTGTTTGAAATTCGCTGGCGGCATCGAAACGTGAGGCGTGAAGCGTGAAGCGTGAAAACGTGAAGTGTGAAAAATGTGGCATCACGTATCACGTTTTCACACGTTGACCGATAAGCTATGAAAAAACTTTCATCCATTGTTACAAAATACGACCTTCTCGCGGCGGCAATTCTTTTCTTGCTGCCGCTCTTTCTGTTCGCCCCGGTGACGTTGGGGAGCAAAACCCTCCTTCCCGCCGAAAACCGTTTCACCTTTGAGCCATACGCCTCCCTCGCCGATGAAGTTGGCGCGCCCGCACCGCGCAATCAACTTTTGTCCGACCTGATTTTGGAAAATTACGTCTGGAAATCGTATCTTCGCGACGCGATTGCCGAGCGCGAATTGCCCCTGTGGAACCCGTACATCTTTTCGGGACAACCTTTTTTGGCAAACGGACAGCATTCCGCGCTCTACCCGGTGAGCCTCCTATTTTACATCCTGCCACTGGAGAAAGCCTACGGCTGGTTCACGGTGCTTCAACTGTGGCTGGCAGGATTGTTCACCTATATTTTCCTGCGCACCCTGCGCGCGAATCGCGGCGGCGCGCTGCTGGCGGGTATCACCTTCAGCCTGAGTGGTTTTTTCCTGAACCGGGTAGTTTTCACGATGATTTTGGCGGGGGCGGTGTGGCTGCCGCTGATGTTGGCAATCATCGAAATCATCATCCGCAAGCAGGAAGAGAAAGGGCGTGTCGGTTATTCGCCGATTCCGTATGTGGTGGTCGGCGCGCTGGCGATGGGGATACAGGTGCTGGCGGGGCACATCGAAATTACCTATTACGTGCTGCTGGTGAGCGCATTTTACGCCCTGTGGCGGCTGATAATCTTATGGCGCGCCCAAAAATCGCTGAAATTCCCGTTGCGGCTGGGGGGCTGGCTTTTGGTGATGATGGTGGTCGGGCTGGGGATTGGCGCGGTGCAACTCATCCCCTTTCTGGAAATCGGCACTCACAATTTCCGCGAGGGGGCGGTGTCGCTGGCGCAAGTGCGCGGCTGGGCGCTCCCCGCGCGGCGAATCATCTCTTTTGTCATCCCCAATTTTTTCGGCAGCGCGGCGCACCACAACTATTTCGATTTGCTCACCCGTCAATGGCTGCCCGTCGGACTGAATGCCAACGGCGAACTCAACCCGTTATGCGCCGGTTGTACCCGCTGGGACGTGAAAACGGCGGTCGAAGCGGGGGCGTACACCGGCATTCTCCCGCTGACCTTCGCCGCGCTGGCGGTGTGGTTTGCGGTGCGGGGAAAAATATACGCAATACGCAATACGGAATACACAGCGCGTAAAACGTATTCCGTATTCCGTGATGGTTTATCCACGCCAACGTTTTTATTCGCCACCCTCGCCATTCTCTCCCTGCTGTTTGCCTTCGGGACGCCGCTGTATGCCGTGCTCTTTTACGGGCTGCCGGGCTGGAATCAACTGCATTCCCCCTTCCGCTGGATTTACCCGTTCACGCTCAGTATCGCCGTGCTGGCAGGGCTGGGGGCGACGTATTTGAGCCGGTGGGCAGGTGAGAAAGTGAGCCGGGGAGATAAAACACACCTGCTCATTGTCTCACTTTCCCACCTGCTCCTCTGGGGCGGATTGGCGGGTGTGCTGGCGATGCTCGCCGCGCCGGTGGCGCCGTCGCCGTTCATTGCCGTGGGAGATTGGGTGCTGGCACGCTCCGGGCTGGCGCAAAACGCCTTCGCCGACGGGCGGCAGTTTTTCGGCTACGAATGGCGGAATCTGCTGTTGTTTTTTGCGGCGGTTGCGGCGACGGGATACGTGATACGTGATGCGTGTTCCGTGAAAGCCACTCGCCGTACGTTTCACGTTTCACGTTTCACGTTTCACGCACCACACCGTTGGCTGATTCTCGCGCTGCTCGTCGTCCCCGCCGATTTAATGCTGGCGAACGGCGATTTCAACCCCGCCGCCGACCCCCGCCTGCTCAATATCGTTCCGCCGAGCATTGAATGGCTGAAGGCGCAGCAAGCCACCGACCCCTATTTCCGCATCACCAGTTTTGACACCGCTGAAGGGCGGGGCAACAAAGTGCTGAACGCCAACACGGCGATGGCGTATCAATTATTTGATGTGCGCGGCTACGATAGCGTCATCAACGGCGATTACACCAAGTTCATGCAGACCATCCAGCCCAATGGCGACCTGCTATATAACCGGGTGGGTCCGCTGTACGCGCCCGGATACGCCGCGCTCGATTCCGCGCTGCTCGATTTGCTCGGCGTGCGTTATGTGCTGACCACGGTTGATATTCCGAACGACGGTTATCAGTTGGCGTATGATGGCGAAATTAAAATTTACGAAAATATGGATGTTCTGCCGCGCGCTTTCGTCGTCACCCGCGCGGAGACCGACATCCCCGATATGGATTTCGCGCTGAAGAGCCTGAATCCCCGCGAAACGGTGTTGCTGGACGGCGAGCAAATCAACCCAGGACACGATTTGCCGCCCGAAAGGGGGGAACTCCCCTCGCAGGGGCGCGACCGCCCGCTGGTGTCCATCACCCGGTACACGGCGAATGAGGTGCGGGTGGAAACGTGCTCGAATCCGGCGGGCTGGCTGGTGCTGGCAGACAGCTATTTCCCCGGCTGGAAAGCATACATCACCCCACAGGGGGGCACAACCGAAACGGAAGTGACCATCCACCGCGCCGATGGGGCGTTTCGGGCGGTCTATCTGCCCGCCGGAAGCTGGACGGTGCGCTTCAAATACACGCCGATGAGCTTCAAGCTGGGACTGTACGCCACTTTTTTGGCGCTGGTGATTCTGTTTGTGCTGGCGATGGCGTGGGCGTGGGGCAAAACCTACCGCGAAGAAATTGACGAAAACACGGTTAAACGGGTGGCGAAAAACAGCGTCGCGCCGATGGTGCTGGCGCTGCTCAACCGGCTGATTGATTTTGCCTTCGCCCTGCTGATGTTGCGTATCCTCGCCCCGGAGGGGGTGGGGCGGTACGCCTTCGCCGTGTCGCTCGTCGTCCTTTTTGAAATCCTGACCCGTTTCGGGCTGGGGACGCTGCTCACCCGCGAAGTGGCGCGCAATCACGCGGATGGCAATCGGTATTTGCTGAATGTGGCGCAGTTGCGAGCAGTGCTGTGGCTCATCGCCGTGCCGCTCATCGGGGGCGTGCTGGCGCTCTATTTCATCACCGGCAATTTGACGCCGGATGTGGTGTGGACGGTGGCGCTTTTTGTGCTGGGGATGTTCCTCAGCAATATTGCCGACGCGCTGACCGCGCTGTTTTACGCCTACGAGCAGGCGGAATATCCGGCATTCATTGCGACCATCACCACCGTCACGCGGGTGTCGCTGGGGGCGCTGGCGCTGCTCATCGGCTGGGGGATTGTGGGGCTGGCGGGCGTGAGCATGGTCGGCAATCTGGTATCGGTGCTGGTGCTGGGGGCGATTTTCTGGCGGAAAATTTTCCATCCCCGGTTTGAGCGGGACACCGGCTTGCAGCGGAAAATGATGTCGGAAAGTTTGCCGCTGATGATCAATCATCTGCTGTCCACCGTCTTTTTCCGCATTGATGTCTTCATCCTCAAGCCAACTTGGGGCGATGACGCGGTGGGCTATTACAATGCGGCGTACAAATATATTGATGGTATCAACATCATTCCGCAGTATTTTACCCTGGCGATTTTCCCGCTGATGAGCCGCTACGCCAGCGGTTCGCGCGATTCGCTGGTGCGGGCGTACATTCTCTCGCTGCGGTTGCTGGAAATGCTGGCGATTCCGCTGGCGGTCGGCACGCCTTTCATCGCCCGCGAATTGATTCTCGTTTTGGGCGGGCAGGAATATTTACCCCATTCGATGATTGCCCTGCAATTGTTGATTTGGTTTCTCCCCTTCAGCTTCATCAATCAAGTGACTCAATATGTGCTGATTGCCATTGACCAGCAGCGATTTTTGACCAAAGCCTTCATCATCGGCGTGACCTTCAACGTGGTGGCGAATTTGATTTTGGTGCCGAAATACGGCTATCGCGCGGCGGCAATCACCACCATTTTATCGGAATGGTCGCTGCTCATCCCGTTTTATTATTCCGTGCGCAAAAATCTGACCGTCGTCCCGTGGCTCGATGTGGTGTGGCGACCGGCGGTCGCGGCGGCGGCGATGGGCGTGGTGATGTGGGCGCTCTTCGGCGGCAACCACCTGCTGATGGTGGTCGTCGGCGGGGCGGTGTATCTCGGCGTGCTGGCGGCGGTCGGCGGTTTCCGCCAGCCGGATATGTCGCTGATATG
>CAZMXX010000296.1:0-5289 GCA_964570315.1 uncultured Anaerolineaceae bacterium
TGCATGATTCTTGGGTTCGTGGTGGTGAAAATGGTGTGGTCGACACCGGTCATCCGTTTCTCGGCACAAAAAAAGGCGTTGATGGTTTATAAACCATCAGCGCCTTTTAGGCAAGATGCTGCGTTCTTTACGGCTCAATCACTTCTTTGCCGCCCATGTACGGGCGCAACGCCGGCGGAATGACGATGCTGCCATCTGCCTGTTGGTAGTTTTCCAGCACGGCAATCATCATGCGCCCCGGCGGCAGCCCCGAACCATTCAGGGTGTGCACAAATTCCGGCTTGCCACCATCTTTGCGGCGGAAGCGAGCGTTCACCCGCCGCGCCTGAAAATCGGTGACGTTGCTGCACGAGCTGATTTCCATCCATTCTCCGCTGCCGGGACTCCACACTTCCAAATCGTACTTTTTCGCGGCGGCAAATCCGAGGTCACCGGTGCATATTTCCACCACCCGGTACGGAATTTCCAATTGTTGCACCAATGTTTCCGCATGCTGAATGATTTCATCCAGCGCGGCGTAACTGGTTTCCGGCGTGGTGTACTGGTACATTTCCACCTTTTCAAATTGATGCACCCGCTTGATGCCGCGCACGTCGCGCCCCGCGCTGAATTTTTCGCGGCGGAAACAGGGCGTGTGCGCCACAAATTTCAGCGGCAGGTCGGCTTCATCCAGAATTTCATCGGCGAACATATTGGTCAACGGCACTTCCGCCGTGCCGATGAACCAGTAATCTTCCTCGGCATCATAATACATGTTGTCGCGGAATTTGGGCAGATGCGCCGCGCCGACCATCGCCTTTTCGCGCACCATGAACGGCGGATAAATTTCGGTGTAGCCATGTTCGTTCACCCCAACATCCAAAAACCAGTTTACCAGCGCGCGATGCAGCGCCGCGCCCGCCCCCCGGAACATATAAAAACGCGAGCCGCTCATCTTGATGCCCCGCTCGAAATCAATGATGCCGAGCTTTTCGGTCAATTCCCAATGGGGTTTGGGCTGAAAATCGAACTGCGTCACGTCGGTTTCGCCGCGGGGATACCACGTGCGCACCACCACATTATGGTCTTCATCCGGTCCGACGGGCACACTGGGATGCGGCATATTCGGGACCCACAGCAATTTTTCGTTGAGGTCGGCTTCAATTTGATGCAACTGTTCATTCAGGGCGCTAATCCGGTCGCCGATTTCGCTCATCCGCTTTTTCTGGGCTTCAGCTTCCGTCCGTTTCCCCTCGCGCATCAGCGCGCCGATAGCTTTCGAGCCGGTATTCCGCTCGGCGCGCAGGGTTTCCACCTTTTTCAACACCTCCCGCCGCGTTTTATCGAGTTCCAAAATTTCATCAATGGGCGCTTCGGTATTTAACAGTTTCAGCGCCGCTTTCACTTTTTCGGGGTTCTTCCGAATAAAGTTTAAATCGAGCATAATTCCTCCGGTTTTTTGATGCTTTTACAGCAAGCCAACGGTTTCCAATGTTTGTTTGATGGTCTTTCGCTGTGCCTCGGTGGCAGACAATAGCGGCGGTCGTGGCTCCCCGGCAGAATATCCGAGCAGAGTCATGGCGTATTTCAACCCGCCAATGCCATACGAGCCGCCTGTCACCTCCGAGATGGGTTGCAACAGATTGTGCAACCGTTGAACTTCCTCAAAATTTTGCGCCTGCGCCGCGCGGAACAACGCCACACAAATTTCCGGCGCAACGTTTGCCACTGCCAACACTCCCCCCGCCCCGCCGGAAATCAATGATTGGGCAAACGTGGGCAAGTTGCCGCTGAACACCACAAAATCGTCCGGGGATTGCCGCACGGCGGCGGCGAAAAATTGGCTGTTGCCGGAACTGTCTTTCATCCCGATGACATTGGGGTGTTCAGCCAGCGACAGCACCGTCTCCGGCGAAAGGGTCACACCGGTGAAGGCGGGCATGTTATACAGCAACACGGGGATGGGACTGGCGTCCGCCACGGCGCGATAATGCCGCTCCAGCGCGGTCGGGGTCATCAACGGGCGATAATACGACGGGGTAACCACCAGCGCGGCATCGGCGCCGATGCGCGCCGCCTGCACACACGCGGCGATGGTATCGGCGGTGCTTTCGCGCCCCGTGCCCACCAAGAGAGTCATCCCCTCCACCATTGAGGCTTTGGCGGTGGTGATGATTGCCACCCGTTCATTTTCAGACAGCAGCGGATTTTCACCCGTTGAGCCGCACATCAAATAGCCGTGCAATCCATATTGATTCCAGCGGTGAATGTTCGCGCGCAATGCCTTCAAATCCACCGAACCGTCTTCGCCGAACGGGGTAATAACCGCCGGGAAAATACCTTCCAAAACCAGTGCCATCATGTACCTCCTGCTGGATGCAATAAAAAATCCCTCACCCATGAAAGGGCGAAGGACATTCGCGGTGCCACCTTTCTTCTCCTGCCATATGCGGGCAAGACTTTCGAGCGCGGTAACGGGCGCAACCCGGTTGACTCATCGTCAATCCGGCTCCGGAGCGGAACGCAACACGGTGGGGAACACCTTTCAGCAACCGGTGTCTCTCTGTACCCCATCTGCATGTCACTTTTCTCCTTCATCACCTACGCCCAAATTATACCGTTTGGCAAGAGGGTTGTCAAGCGCCATTTCCGCGAACGATTTGTTTTTGCGTTTAAATTGCCGGCGTAATTTCAGGGAAATTCGTTGATAGGCTTTGCGCCGGGCAAATACGGCATCCAAATATTTCACCAACGTGTAAATTTCCCCGATGGGATTGAGATAAATTGACGCGAGCAACCACCATTTTCTGAAACGATGCTCCGACAAAAAAATGTTGTAATATTTTTTTGCCCGCAAATAATCTTCCGCCGTGTCAAAATCATCCGTAAAATCATCAATATTGAAAAAGAGCGCGGTATCGGTCAGCCCGCTGTCCAGCGGAAAGCCCGCCAGAACACGATATGCGTCCCATAGTTTGCCGCGCCCTTCATGGTGGACAAAGGTCAATGCCTGCCCGGCGGCATCGAACAGCGTTTCTGCGGCAAGTTGATTGAAGCTGATGGCGAAAATCTCCTGCCAGCGTCCCCGGGTGAAGCGGCTGGGTCCGCGCCGCCCGAAAAAGCGCATTCGCCCGTCGAACCGAACGATTTTTCGCATCGCCCGTTCCGAATAAAACACATCTCCGAGCAAAATCAGGGTGCGGTCGCGCCATAAACTTCGCGTGGTGCACAGCGTTTCCAAAACCCACTCGGATTGTTCCGGCTCGAAAAAATCAACCCCGGCGACGGACAACGCCGGATCGTGCGCAACAATGACGATATTGGAAATATGATGGTGGCGGAGCAAACGGACGGTGCGGTGCAGTAGCGGCTCATCGCCGATGGGAAGAAGTTGTTTGGGGATATGCAGGTAATCGTTCCAACGTTCCCCGCGCCCGGCGGCTAAAATAATCGCTTGGGTCATTGAATTACCATCATTGAATTACAGCACCGCGCAACAGCTCACGCCGGTTGCCGCCGCACACACCGCAGCGACATCCGGCACATCAACACCAAACTGCGCCAACCCCAGCGAAACATCGTACAGCGGAAAACCCATCACCCCGGCGTAGCACCCTTCCCAACAGGCAACCGGCGCAAATTCACGGTGCTGAATGGCGTATGCGCCCGCTTTGTCCTGCGGGTCGCCGGTGGCGATGTACGCCTCAATTTCCGCATCGGTATAATTTCTCATGCGGATGGTGGTACTGTTGAGCGCCGCATATTTCTGCCCTGTTTCCGCTCGCATCAGCGTCACCGAGCTGAAGACAAAATGCTGCCGGTTGCGCAATTGCCGCAAAATTTCGCGGGCGTGTGCGGCATCTTCCGGTTTGCCCAGCACCGCATCCCCCAGCACCACGATGGTATCGGCGGCGATGACCAGCGCCTGCGGATGTTTCTTCGCCACCACAGCCGCTTTTTCATCACTCAGCCGGCTCACCAAATCGTGCGGCGCTTCCCCCGGATGCCGGCGTTCATCAATATTGGCAACGCTCACGGAAAACGAAACGCCAAGCTGGCGCAAAAACTGTTGCCGTCGGGGCGATTGGGATGCCAAAATTATCGGAAAAGGTGTATTTATCATTCGGGGTCGGTTTCCAGCGAAGCAAGAATATCGTCCAGCAAATCATCATCGGAAAAAGCCCCTTTGCGCAGCAACGTTTGCACCCGTCCCGCCAAACGCTCTTTATCAAACCGGGTGAGCGATTTTGCCGTCACCACCACCACCGGAATGTGCTTCAGCGCGGCATCATTCTTCAGTTGCTCCAGCACCGAAAATCCGTCTATCCCGGGGAGCATCAAATCGAGCAGCACCAAATCGGGGCGTTCCTTTCGGATGAGCTGCAAGCCGGTTTCACCGTCCGCCGCGTCCATCACCTGATATTTCCCCCGCGCCTGCAATATTCGACGCAGCAACCGCGCGGCGTTGGGGTCATCCTCCACAATGACGATGCGCTGCACCCGCATATCCAAATTATCCAGCACCGAAAGGACGCCTTCACCCGTATCCGGGGTGATGATGTCCGCATGCGGCGCTTTGATGCGCCGGTCGTCCAGCAGGTATTTTTCCACCGGAAAGGTGTGCCCAGAACAATTGATCACCACCGTTTCATCCGGTTTGATGATTTTGCGGCTGATCATTTTGAACAACCCGGCAAACGCCATCGCCGGGGCGGGTTCCATCGAAACGCCTTCCAATTGCGCCAGCACATGCATCGCATGGAAGGCATCATCATCGGAGACCGCTTCAAAATGCCCGCCGTGCGCCAGCACAATCTTCCGCAAATGGGGATAAACATCGCCGGGATTGCCGGTAGCGACAGTGGCAATCAGCGTTTGGGGAATGTCAACCGGTTCGGCGCGCTCTAAATTGGCGTTAAAGCTATTCACCATCGGCGCACATCCGGCGGCTTGAATGTGTGCCAATTTCGGCAAACGGTCAATCAAGCCCATCGCCTTCAGTTCCACAAACCCTTTCCACACCCCCACGGGTCCCAATCCCCCACTGACCGCTTGCACATACCAATTCGGGGCGATGAACGTGCCATCCTTCCGCACCCCCAATTGCTCGGCAATTTCAAATGCCACGGTTTTCATGGCTTCCTTCGCGGCAATATTTTTTACGCCCTTGTCGTAATATAGCTGCTTCCGCTCGGCAAAACGGGCGGCGACTTTTTTGGTTCGGTCGTATGAGGCGGTCACTTTGATGACCTCCGTGCCATAGAGCGCAATTTCGCGCATTTTTTCCTGCGGCACAGCGCTATTCAAAAA
>CAZMXX010000297.1:0-5271 GCA_964570315.1 uncultured Anaerolineaceae bacterium
GAATTACCCGATGCCACCCAATTCCCCGATGATGTGCAGGAATTTTTGCAAGACCCGGCGAACATCCTTTATATCAAACTGGCGATGAAATTACACAACCTTTCAGCGGAAAACTTGCGCGCGCTGGCGGAAGGTATTCTGGAAATCACATATTAATTGGGGAAAACAATGACCGATTTGGACGCACGCCAAAAAGAAGGGCTTGACGCTTTTCGGGCGGGAAAATACGCGCTGGCGGAAGAGAAGTTTCTGGCGCTGATAGATGCCGCCACCGCCGAAGGCAATCTCGCCAAAGTTGCCGAAGCCAACAACGACCTCGGTGTGGTGCGCAAACAGTTGGGGAATATTGACGGCGCACTCGCAGCGCTCAATGCCGCGCTGAAATATTATCAAGACACCGATGACGAACGCGGCGAAGCGCACGTGCTGGGCAATTTCGGCATGGTGGAAGAAGCCGCCGGTCAGTTTGAAGATGCCATTCAAAGTTATTTGGACAGCGCGAGCATTTTTGAGGAACTGGGCGACTCGGAAATGGCGATGTATTCATGGCAGGCGCTCAGCCGGTTGCGCCTCAAGCAAAAAGACTGGGTCAACGCCATCGCCGCGTATGAAGAGGGCATCGCCCATCTGCCCGATAATTCCATCAAAAAGAAACTGGTGCAGACGCTTTTAAAAACCCCGCAGAAACTTCTGGGAAGATAATTGGCAAAGAAAAAAGCCACGCCGAAACGACGTGGCTTTTTGTTTGCGCCAAATTTATGATTCTTCCTGCGCTTTTTTGTGCTCATCAATGATTTTCTGCACCAAATGCGAGGGTACACTCTGGTAATGCGAGAGCTTCTGCTCGTACACGCCGCGCCCCTGGGTGATGGAACGGAGTTCCGTGCCGTAGCGTTGAATTTCCGCCAGCGGAACCAGCGCCGTAATCACGGTGTCGCCCTTCAACTGCTCCATCCCCTGCACCTGCCCGCGTTTGGTGGTCAAATCACCCATCACATCGCCGGTATAGGCTTCGGGAATGGTCACCCGAATTTCCATGACCGGCTCCAACAGCACCGGCGATGCCGCCATAAACGCAATTTTGAATGCTTCGCGTCCAGCAATCTGGAAGGCAATATCTTTCGAGTCAACCGGGTGTTCTTTCCCGTCAACGGCAACCGCGCGGATGTCCACAATGGGCGACCCGGCGAGCACGCCTTGCGCCATCACCTGCTTGATGCCTTTTTCCACCGAGGGCAGGAAAACGCTCGACACCGCGCCCCCGAAGATTTCGCTCTTGAATTCAAAATCGCCCCCGCGTTCCAGCGGTTCGAGCCGCAATTCGATTTCCCCGAATTGCCCGGCGCCGCCGGTCTGTTTTTTGTGGCGATAACGTCCGCTCGCGGTTTTGGTGATGGTTTCCTGATACGGCACTTTGGGAATGGAGGTATCAATATTCAAACCGTATTTATCCGCCATCCGTCTCACGGCAACGTCGATGTGTGTTTCGCCCATACCTTCCAGCAAATATTCGTGCGTGCGGGTTTCGGTGCGCGCATTGAGGGTGGGGTCGGCGGCGGTGAGACGCTGGATGGTGGGTCCCAGCTTCGCGGTGTCGGACTGCGTTTTGGGATGCACGGCGACCGCGTAAAGGGGTTCGGGATATTGGGCGGGGATGGCTTGGTAGCCTTCCCCTTTGACGCACAGGGTGTCGCCGGTTTTGGTGTGGCTCAATTTCACCACCGCGCCGATGTCGCCCGCCACCACTTCACTCACCGAAAGTTGTTCTTTCCCGCGCGGCAAGAAGAGCGAACCGATGCGTTCTTCAGCTTCCGCATTGGTGTTGAACAAACGGGTATCGGATTTCACCGTGCCGGAGAGCACTTTGAAGTAGCTCACCGTGCCATATTGGTCATCAACCGTTTTGAAAACACGCGCCACAACCGGACCATCGGCTTTCACGTCGAGCGTGACTTCTTCGCCTTTTTTCAGGACGGTCACTTGCGGCGCGGGAGCCGGCAGGTTATGAATGACATTGTGCATGAACGAGCGGATGGCAACATTGGTGGTGGCGGAACCGCAGAAAACCGGCACCAGATTCCCGCTCTTCAACCCTTTTCGCAACCCAAAGGCAATATCATCGTCGGTCAATTCTTCGCCGTCGAAATATTTCATCATCAGGTCATCGTCACCTTCGGCGGCGGCTTCGACCATTTCGGTGCGGAATTCTTCAATTTCATCCGCCATGTTCGCGGGCGCTTCGGCAACATCCGCTTCCGCGCCGGTGTAGGCTTCCAGCGTGACCAAATCGACAATGCCCAGGAAATGCTCACCCTCCCGAATGGGGAGCTGCATGGGCACAAACGTGGCATCGAATTTTTCGCGCAGCTCGCCCATCACCCGACGGTAGCTGGCGTTGTCGCGATCCATTTTGTTGATGAACACGGCGCGGGGCTTGCCCATTTCTTCGGCGCGTTTCCATGCCAGCATCGTGCCAACTTCCACCCCCGACGCACCATCGAGCACCAGCACCGCAACATCCGCCGCAGACAAACTGCTGATGACCTCGCCCACAAAATCCAAATATCCCGGTGCGTCAATCACGTTGATTTTATGGTCTTTCCACTCCACGGGGGCGACCGCCGAATTGATGGAGATGGTTCGACGAATTTCTTCATCGTCAAAGTCGGTAACAGTGTTGCCCTCTTCCACTTTGCCCAATCGGTTGATAGCGCCGGTATTGAACAGCATCGCTTCTGCCAACGATGTTTTTCCGGAACCACTGTGTCCCAGCAAAGCGATATTACGGATGTGTTCAGTTTGATAGACTTTAGCCATTCATAACTCCTTTGTTCATATTCGATTAGTAGGGAGTAAGAAGTAGGAAGCAAGATTTCGGCGGCAATTCTTGCAACCTGTTCCTTACCACCTACTATTCCACAAGTGCCAATTTTAACGTAATTGTGGAAGATTGTCAAAGCCATTTCAACATGGTACACTAGCCGCAATTATGGCTCACACATATCTTCAATGAGGTAGATTTTATGGCGACATTTATTCCCGAACCTTTCCGCATCAAATCCGTGGAACCAATCAAACAAACCACCCGCGCCGAACGGGTCTCGCTGCTGGCTGAAGCGGGCTACAACATCTTCAGCCTGCGCGCCAGCGATGTCTACATCGACCTGCTCACCGACTCCGGCACCGGCGCGATGAGCGCCAACCAGTGGGCGGGCATCATGTCCGGCGATGAAAGTTACGCCGGCGCGCGCAATTTCTTCAACTTCCGGGATGCCGTGCGCGACATCATGGGCTTTGAATTTGTCGCGCCGACCCATCAGGGGCGCGGCGCGGAAAATGTCCTCTTCAGCATTATGGTGCATCCGGGCGAAGCTGTGCCCAACAACACCCACTTCGACACCACCATGGCAAACATTCTGGCTCGACAGGGCAACCCCACCAACCACGTCATCCCCGAAGCCAACGACCCGTCGCTTGACCTGCCTTTCAAAGGGAACATGGACATCGCCGCACTGGAAGCCTTCATCGAAAAAACGGGCGCGGAAAACATCCCGCTGGGGATGCTCACCATCACCAACAACAGCGGCGGCGGGCAACCCGTCTCGCTGGAAAACATTCGCCAAACCGCCGAAGTATACCACCGGCACAACATTCCTTTTTTCATTGATGCATGTCGCTTCGCCGAGAATGCCTATTTCATTCAACAGCGTGAGCTGGGCTATCGGGATAAATCCATCCGCGAAATAACCCGTGAGATTTTCGCCGTGGCGGACGGCTGTCTGATGAGCGCCAAAAAAGACGCGCTGGTGAACATCGGCGGCTTTCTGGCGCTGCGCGACAAGGAATTGTACCGTCAAATTGCGCAGGAATTGACCCTCCGCGAAGGATTTCCGACCTACGGCGGACTCGCCGGGCGCGATTTGGAAGCGATGGCGCGCGGGCTGTACGAAGGCACGGACGAAGATTATCTGCGCTACCGCATCGGGCACACCAAATATCTGGCGGACAGCCTCAGCGAAGCGGGCATTCCCGTTTTGCAGCCCTCCGGCGGACATGCCGTCTATCTGGATGCCAAACAGATTGCGCCCCATATCCCCGCCAGCCAATTTCCCGCGCAGGCAGTCACCGCCGCACTGTATCTGGAAGGGGGCATCCGGGGCGTGGAGTTGGGCAGTTTGATGTTCGCCCATCCGCACCCGCAAACAGGCGAATGGCTTTACCCCGAACTGGAACTGGTGCGGCTCGCCATTCCGCGCCGCATGTACACCCAAGCACATTTGGATTACGTGGTGAAGGCGGCGAAACACGTGTTTGAAAACCGCGCCGACCTGCCCGGCTACCGCATCACCTATCAAACAAGATTCCTGCGCCACTTCACGGCGCGGCTGGAACCGATTAAAAATTAGAGCTTGATTGACCCGTATTGCGTAATTCGTATTTCGTGAATTTACACAATACGCAACACAAAACACGCGACACACCATCATGCAAACCGGAACCTACATTTTACTGCTGCATCTCCCCGTGGATGCGGAACTCGATATTCCCGATTTGGATTCGACCCTGTTCCCCGCCGGATTTTACGCCTACGCCGCCGGCGCGGAGAACTTGCCGGAACGCCTCAAAGCGCACCTCACCCCGCCGGAACAGCCCGCCGAACACATTGATTTTCTGCGACGAGCCGCCTCCGTATCCGAAATTTGGCTGACGATGAGCGCCACGCCGCACCCGCACGTATGGGTGGATTTACTGCTCGCCATCCCCGGCGCCATCTCCATCGCCGATGGTTTCGGCGTGAGCGGGTGCGACTGTGACAGCCATCTGGTCTATTTTGATGTGCGCCCGCAACTGGACGATTTCCAAATCGGGGCGCGGAAACTTTTCCCCGATGAAGTCATCGTCATTGCCAAAACAGACGCCTGACTTTTCCGAAAAATGACCGTTCAAACATTACTCCGGCAACTGAATAACCCCGACACCCCCGACGAAACCGCCGAGCAAGCCGCCATTGCGCTGGGCGAAGCGGGCGATGCGGGCTGGACAGCGATTGAAACGCTGGTCGGCGCAACCGACCCCGACCGGCGTTTTTGGGCGGTGCGCGCGCTGTGGGCAAACGGCAGCGAGGCGGCAGTTTCGCGGTTGATTGCCCTGCTCGCCGACCCCGATCCACTGGTGCGCAGCGCCGACGCGCTCGCGCTGGGAGAACTGCGCGCCGACAGCCACAACCCGCCGCTGCTGCCCACACGCACACCGCCGCGAACCGCGCCCACG
>CAZMXX010000298.1:0-5250 GCA_964570315.1 uncultured Anaerolineaceae bacterium
ATGCTGGGCAAAACGACGGTGCGCGTCCATCCGCGCCCCAAAGTGGGGGTGATGTCCACCGGCGACGAGCTGGTCGAGCCGCATGAATCCCTTTCGCCCGGTCAAATTCGCGATGCCAACCGGTTCACGCTGATGGGCGTGGTGCGGCAGGCGGGCGGCAACCCCATCGATTTTGGGATTGTGCGCGATGAAACGGGCGGGCTGGCGCAGACCATCGAGCGGGCGTTGCCGCAGGTGGACGTGCTGCTTACCTCCGGTGGCGTGTCAATGGGGCAGCGCGATTTGGTGAAGCCGTACATCGCCGAACACGGCGCGCTGTTGGTGGGGCGGGTGAACAGTCGCCCCGGCAAGCCGGTGACCTTCGGTATGGTGGGGGGCAAACCGTTTTTCGCCATGCCGGGGAATCCCGTCAGCGCGTTGGTGGGCTTTGAAAATTTTGTGCGCCCCGCACTGCTGAAAATGGCGGGATATGAAAAACTTGCCCGCCCCCGCCGAAAAGTGATTTTGGAGCACCCCATCCGCCACCATCCCGACCGGGTGGAATACCAGCGCGCCACCGTCACCTTCCATCCCGCTGACGGCACGTTCACCGCGCGCACCACCGGCGGGCAGGGGTCGGCGCGGTTGCTCTCCCTGCACGGCGCAAATGCCCTGCTCATCCTCCCCGACGGGCAATCGGAATTCCCGGCGGGCAGTACCGTCGAAGCGATGCTGCTGGCGGTGGTGGGCGATGCGTGAAACGTACAACCTTGCAACCCTGCAACTTTGCAACCCTGAAACTTTGGACTTGAAACATGAAACCTGAACCCCCCCAAACCATCCTCGTCACCGGCGGCGCGGGCTACATCGGCAGTCACACCGTGCTGGTGCTGCTGGAAGCGGGTTATCGCGTGCTGGTGGTGGACAACCTTTCCAACAGCAGCCGCGAATCGCTGCGGCGGGTGGAAGCGCTCACCGGCGAGACCGTCACCTTTTTCCACGCCGATTTGCTCGACCGCGACGCGCTGGATGCCATCTTCACCGACCATGCCGTCAGTGCGGTCATCCATTTTGCCGGATTGAAAGCCGTCGGCGAGTCCGTGTCCATCCCGCTGAAATATTATCACAACAACATCACCGGCACGCTGATTTTGCTGGATGTGATGGGTGCGCACGGCGTGAAAAAGCTCGTTTTCAGCTCTTCCGCTACGGTTTATGGCGAAAATGATGACATGCCGCTGCGGGAGGATTTTCCGCTGTCCGCCACCAATCCGTACGGGCGCACAAAATTGATGATTGAAGAAATTCTGCGCGACGTGGCGCACGCCGCCCCCGCATGGCACATCGCCCTGCTGCGCTATTTCAATCCCGTTGGCGCACATCCCGGCGGGCAAATCGGCGAGGACCCCAACGGCATTCCCAACAACCTGATGCCGTACATCACCCAGGTAGCGGTGGGGAAACTGGCGCAGCTTTCCGTGTTCGGGGGCGATTATCCCACCCCCGATGGCACGGGCGTGCGCGATTATATCCACGTGATGGATTTGGCGGAGGGGCATTTGAAGGCGCTGGAAAACCTGACGCCGGGTGCGACCCCCTTCAATTTGGGGTGCGGACGCGGACACAGCGTGCTGGAGGTCATCGCTGCCTTTGAGCGCGCGTCGGGCAGAAAAATCCCGCACAAAATTGTCGCCCGCCGCCCCGGCGACGTGCCCACCAGTTACGCCGACCCCACCCGCGCCGCGCGTGAACTCGGCTGGCGCGCCACCCGCACCCTCGATGACATGTGCCGCGATGCGTGGCGCTGGCAATCGCAAAACCCGAACGGATATGGCGAGTGACGAACGACGAATTGCGAATGACGAGTGACGAACGACGATGCGTGCAACCCTGTAACCCTGTAACTTTGCAACCCTGAAACTCTGCAACCCTGCAACCCTGCAACTTTGCAACCCTGAACCTTGAGACTTGGAACTTTGAACTTGAAACCTGAAACAAAAATCACCGTCATCGGTGGCGGGCTGGCGGGCTGTGAAGCCGCATGGCAAATCGCCGCGCGCGGAATTCCCGTCACCCTGTTTGAAATGCGCCCCGTGCGCCAAACCCCCGCCCACACCACCGACCGGCTGGCGGAACTGGTGTGCAGCAACTCGCTGGGGAGCATTCTGCCCGACCGCGCCCCCGGTCTGCTCAAAAACGAACTGCGCCGCCTCGGCTCGATGGTGCTCACCGCCGCCGACAAAGCCGCCGTGCCCGCCGGTGGCGCGCTGGCGGTTGACCGCGATAAATTTGCGGAATATGTCACCGCCGCCATCGAAGCGCACCCGCTCATCACCGTGGTGCGGCGGGAAGTGACCGCCATCCCCGCCGGGTTGACCGTGGTTGCCAGCGGTCCGCTCACCTCCGATGCGCTGGCGGAAAATATCGCCGCGCTGGGCGGCACGGAACACCTCTATTTTTTTGATGCGATTGCGCCCATCGTGACGGTGGATTCGATTGATATGTCGATTGCGTTTCGCGCCAGCCGGTATGAGCGCGGCGAAAACGATGCGGGCGATTACATCAACTGCCCGTTCACCAAAGAAGAATACGATGCTTTCGTGGCGGCATTGCGGGCAGCCGAGAAAATCGACCTGAAAAAATTTGAAGAAGAAGCGTTGAAAGAAAATTTTTTTGAAATGTGTCTGCCGGTGGAAGAAATCGCCCGGCGCGGCGAAAAATCGCTCGCCTTCGGTCCGATGCGCCCGGTGGGGCTGCACGACCCGCGCACGGGCAAACGCCCGTATGCCGTGCTGCAACTTCGGCAGGATAATCTGGCGGGGTCGCTGTACAATTTGGTCGGTTTTCAGACCAACCTCAAATGGGGCGAGCAGAAGCGCATTTTCCGCATGATTCCCGGTTTGCAAAACGCCGAATTTGTGCGCTACGGGCAGATGCACCGCAACACATACATCAACGCGCCCGCGCTGGTGCGCGACACCCTGCAATGGCGCACCCGCGACGACCTTTTTTTCGCCGGGCAGATTGTGGGTTTTGAGGGCTATGTTGGCAATATCGGCTCCGGGTTGCTGGCGGGGATGAACGCCGCCCGGCTGGCGCAGGGCAAGCCGCTGGTGACGTTCCCCAAAACGACCATGCTGGGCGCGCTGGCGCACTATATTTCGCACGCGGAGCCGAAAGATTTCCAACCGATGAAAGCCAATTTCGGCATTTTGCCCCCCTTCGTGCCGAAAATTCGCAAAAAAAGGGAACGCTATCAGGCGTATGCCGACCGCGCGCTGGCGGCATTGGAAGAGACCATCGCCACCCACGATTTGCCGGTGGATGCGCCGTGAAAAATCTCGCACTCGCCTTCTGGCTGGAACACTGCGCCGATTTTGTGGCGGAATTGAATGACCCCTTAGCCCCGGCGGTGTTTGAAGGGGTGCTGCAAACCGTCGCCACGGGCGACCCGGCGTTGCTCCGTTCGGTGATGGCGGACGTGCGCGAACAATCGCCGCCGCCGGTCGGCGTGGCGCTCAACAGCCTGTATTTCATCAAAATGATTCTTTGGCACCGGCTGGATGCGGAACTGGAACCGGACAAAACGTGGGATTTCATTTTGACGCTGGAAATGGTTTTTCAGGATGGATTGCAGGCGTTGCTGGCGGGGGATGCCGTCGCCCCGGTGGCGCCGCCCGATGCGGAGGCGGGGCAGGTGATGGCATATGCCTCCGAGCTGGCGCGGGCGAATCGGGAATTGGCGCGGCTGGAAAAAGCCCGCACCGATTTCATCAGCATTGCCGCCCACGAGCTGAAAACGCCGCTCACGGTGTTGCAGGGCTATGTGGACATGCTCCGCGAGAATGACCCCACCGTGCTGGCGCAGGCGGGCGCGGGGATTGTGCGCGGGCTGGACAAAGGGACGCAGCGCATGGCGACCATCGTCAACGATTTGCTGGATGTGTCCGCGCTGGAGACGGACACCCTGACGCTGAATTTTGAAACGGTGTCCCTTGAATCGCTGGTGCGGATGGCGGCGCGACAGGTGCAGGACATCGCCAAAACGCGGCAGCACCGCTACACCATCACCATTGCGCCGGAATTGCCGCCGCTGTTCACCGACCCGGCGCGGTTGCACCAAATATTGCACCATCTGCTCACCAACGCGGTGAAATTCACCCCCGACGGCGGCGCCATCAGTGTGACGGTGGCACGGCACGAACAGTCGGTGCGGATAACGGTGGCGGACACAGGAATCGGTATTTCGCCGGAAGACCGCGAGCATATTTTCGACAAATTTTATCGGGCGGGGGTGGCGGATTTGCATTCCACCGGCGCGGTAAAATTCAAAGGCGGCGGCATCGGGCTGGGATTGGCGATTGCGCGGGGTGTCGCTCGCGCGTTGGGCGGAGATTTGTGGGCGCAGAGTCCCGGTTACGATGAAGTGAACTGTCCCGGCAGTACCTTCACGGTGCAATTGCCGCTGGAAGTGAGAGAGTGAGAGAGTGAGATTGGTCGCAAGGTTTGCCCCGAAATGAATTTCAGGGCTAAAAACAAAAACCGACTTAAGTCGGCTTAGGCTATCAGCCTGAACTTGAGTTCGAGGCATACGCTGACTGCAACTTTGCAACCCTGCAACTCTGCAATTTTGAACCTGAAACCAAAACCCTCGGAGGAACTATGACCCTTTCCCCATCAAAAAGAGTTTCATCCATCCCCCCTTATGCGTTTGCCAGTTTGGCAACCAAGTTGAACGCAATGGCTGCCGCCGGAACCGATGTCATCCGGTTGGATATGGGCAACCCCGACCTGCCCCCCGCGCCGCACATCGTGGACGCGCTGGTGGAAAGCAGTCGCCGCGACGATACGCACGGTTACGGCGGCTACTTCGGCATTCTGGCGTTTCGGCAGGCAATTGCCGATTATTATGAACGGCGATTCGGCGTTTCGCTGGATGTCAAAACCGAGCTTTCCCCGCTCATCGGCTCGAAGGAAGGGCTGGCGAATCTCAATCTGGCGTGGCTCGACCCCGGTGACATCGCGCTGGTTCCCGACCCCGGATACCTGACCTACGGGATGGGTCCGCTGCTGGCAAATGCCGAGGTGGTGCGCTTCGATTTGCGAGCGGAGAACAATTGGCAACCCGATTTCGACCGCATTCCCGTTGAGGTGGCGCGGCGGGCGCGGCTGTTGTGGCTGAACTATCCCAACAATCCCACCGGCGCACCGGGGGATGAGGCGTTGTTCCGGCGGGCGATTGATTTTTGCCGCAAATATGACATCCTGCTG